>NZ_MVDO01000075.1 GCF_002006755.1 Wohlfahrtiimonas larvae
TCCTTTGGGTCAAGGTATCACAAATGCAGTTGGTTTTGCATTGGCAGAAAAAATGCTAGCAGCAGAATTCAACAAAGATGATTTTAGCATTGTTGATCACTATACATATACATTCATGGGCGATGGCTGCATGATGGAAGGTATCTCTCACGAAGCTTGTGCTTTAGCAGGTACTTTGAAATTAAATAAATTAATCGCACTGTATGATGACAACGCAATTTCTATCGATGGTGATGTATCTGGTTGGTTCACAGATAATACAAAGCAACGTTTTGAAGCTTATCAATGGAATGTAATTGGCCCAATTGATGGCCATGATATTGAAGCTGTTTCTAAAGCAATCGCTGAAGCTAAAACACAATCAGAAAAACCAACTTTAATCATTTGTAAAACCAAAATTGGTAAAGGCTCAGTTTCTAAAGAAGGCTCAGAAGCAACTCATGGTGCACCTTTGGGTGATGCTGAAATTGCTGCAATCCGAGAAAAAATGGGTTGGACTTCTCCTGCATTTGAAACGCCTGAAGATGTTGCAACTCATTGGGATGCAAAAGCCAAAGGTTTAGCAGCAGAACAAAACTGGGCAGCAGCATTTGCACAATACGAAACAAAATACCCAGAATTGGCAAAAGAATTCTTACGCCGTATGAATATGGCATTGCCTGAAAACTTCAACGAAATCATTGCTAATGCAATGACAGAAGTGAATGCAAAAGGTGAAAGTATTGCAACGCGTGTAGCAAGTAAAAATGCATTGGATGCATTAGCATCTCATTTACCTGAAATCGTTGGTGGTTCAGCTGACTTAACACCTTCAAACAATACATTCTTCAAAGCAAGCAAAAACTTAGACATCGCAACAGGCGAAGGCAACTACGTTCGCTATGGTGTGCGTGAATTTGGTATGGCTGCAATCATGAATGGTTTAGCATTACATGGTGGTTTTATTCCTTATGGTGCAACATTCCTAGTGTTCAGTGATTATGCTCGTAATGCAATTCGCATGAGTGCATTAATGGAACAAAAAGTTATTTACGTAATGACGCATGACTCAATCGGTTTAGGCGAAGATGGCCCAACACACCAACCAGTTGAACATGTTGAATCTTTACGTTTAATCCCTAACTTAAATGTATGGCGCCCTGCTGATACAGTAGAAACAATGGCTGCTTGGGCTTCTGGCTTAACTTCAGATAAAAACCCAACATTACTGGCATTGTCTCGTCAGAAATTATCCTTCCAACCACGTACAGCTGAAGCATTAGCAAACATTGCTAAAGGCGGTTATGTGTTAAAAGAAAATGCAAATGCTAAAGCCACAATCATTGCAACAGGTTCAGAAGTTGAATTAGCCATGAAAGCAGCTGAAGCACGTGATGATATTCGCGTTGTATCTATGCCTTGTGTTGAATTATTCCGTGCAAATGATGCCACATACAAAACATCAGTATTAGGTAACTTGCCTGTATTGGCTGTAGAAGCTGGTACAACACGTGGCTGGTACGAATTTGCAGATGCTGTGATTGGTATCGATACATTCGGCGCATCAGCACCTGCAGAACAATTATTTGAAGTTTTTGGCTTTACAGTTGAAAACATCCATCAACATATTGATCAATTAATTCAAAAATAATTCACTGATTGCAATTGTATTTTGAAAATTTGATCTCATTATGAGATAACATATTTTTATTTTTGGAGTTATACAATGTTAAGAACATTACTTTTATCATTAGCTGTTGTTTCTACTACTGTTGCTAATGCACAAGATGCTGCTGCTCAACAAGGTGGAATGACAAGCACATTGATCATGTTAGCGGTTATGGGTTTATTCTTCTATTTCATGATTATTCGCCCTAACAAAAAGCGTCAAACAGAACATCAAAACTTGATGAATGAGTTAAAAAAAGGCAGTGAAGTTATTACGAGTGCCGGTATCATCGGTAAAGTTGCTGAAGTTGCTGAAAGCTATATCTCTGTTGAGATTGCAAACAATGTTGTCATCAAATTACAGCGTCAAGCAATCATTTCAATGGTTCCAAAAGGCACCTATAAAGGAACAGCAGACAATACACAAGGCAATAAAAAAGCTAAGAAAGAAGAAAATATCACTGAAACTACAGCTGAAAAAACAGAAGTAGCTGAAACAAAAGAAAATAATGGTTAATTCAGTGATTTAATCAAACAAAATGATTGGCAAGTGAAAACTTGCCTTTTCACTTTTTATTATCAACGAAGAAATAATTATGCTAAATCGTTATCCGCTCTGGAAAAACTTATTAATAATATTAGTTTTGGCAATATCTACACTCCTTGCTCTGCCAAACTTATATGGTGAAGATCCTTCGGTACAAATTTCAGCGACACGTACAACAAAAGTCGATGACAAACTTGTTAGTAATCTCGAAGCTTTACTTGCTAAGAAAGAAATTCCATATAAAAGAATTGAAAAAACAGATGATCAAATTTTGGTGCGTTTTAATGACACTGAAACACAGCTCAAAGCTAAAGACTTAATTGCTAGCGACCTTGGCAATGGCTATATGACAGCGTTAAACTTAGCGCCCGACATGCCTGAATGGCTAGAAAGTTTTGGCTTTAGACCCATGTATTTAGGCCTTGACCTTCGTGGTGGTGTGCATTTCTTATTAGAAATTGACATGAAAACGTTGATCACCCAACTCACTGAAAGCTATGCTGATGAAATTAAAACATCTTTAGGTGATCAAAAACTGACTTATAAATCAGTCACAGTACATGATTCATCTATTGATATTGTCTTCAATACAGATGTAGAAGCTGCAAATGCTCGCAATGCTGTCACAATCAACAAACAGAACCTAATGCAGTTGAATTGGTCAGTAGATGGCAATAAATTAATTGCAAAGCTATCAGATGCTGAATTAACTGAACGTAAACGTAATGTTGTGGCACAAAATATTGTCACATTACGCAATCGTGTAAATGAATTAGGTGTTGCTGAACCAATTATTCAACAACAAGGTGCTGACCGTATCGTAGTACAATTACCTGGTGTTCAAGATACAACACAAGCGAAAGAAATTTTAGGTACAACTGCAACGCTTGAGTTTCACATCGTATATGAAAACTCAGCATTAGAAGCACCTCAAGTTGCCAACGGTTCCAAAAATGCACCATTAGGTACAAAACTTTACCATTGGCGTGATACTGGCGTACCTATTTTATTAAAACGCCAAGTTATGTTAACTGGTGAATCCATTGTTAATGCAACAGCACAAATTGATCCTGAAAATCGTCGCCCTTTGGTGTCCATTACATTAGATTCCCAAGGTGCGGACAAATTCTCAGTGGTAACGAAAGCCAATGTTGGTAAGCCAATGGCAACTGTTTTCATCGAGCATAAAGTTGAAACCAAAATGGTTAACGGCGAAGAAGTTAAGCGTAATTATGTTGTAGAAGAGGTTGCTAATGCTGCAACGATCCAACAACAATTATTCAAAAACTTCGTCATTACAGGTTTAGATTCTTTAGAAGAAGCCAATAAATTAGCAATCACATTGCGTTCAGGTGCATTAGCTGCTCCGATTCAAATCATTGAAGAACGTACCATTGGCCCTAGCGCAGGTAAAGATAACATTGATAAAGGTATGACTGCCGGCTTCTATGGTTTAGCTGCTGTTATGGTCTTTATGCTTATCCGTTATAGCATGTTTGGTTTAATTGCTAATGTTGCATTAGTTGCGAACTTAATTTTAATCATTGCATGTTTATCATTATTACAAGCAACTTTAACATTACCAGGTATCGCAGGTATTGTGCTCTCCCTTGGTATGAGTGTAGATGCTAACGTATTGATCAATGAAAGGATTCGAGAAGTTCTACGTAAAGGCGTCAGCCCACAAAATGCAATCAACGATGGTTTCGGTAAAGCATTTGCAACCATTATGGATGCGAACTTAACAAGTTTATTTGCAGCAGTGGTTTTATTCTTGATTGGCTCAGGTGCAATCAAAGGTTTTGCTGTAACATTATCGATCGGTATTATCACATCAATGTTCACAGCAGTATTAATGAACCGAGCAATTGTCAATGCCATTTGGGGTGGCCGTAGAATTAAATCATTACCCGTTGGTGGCAAAGAGCTGTTCCATATCTTTAGCGGTGAAACAACTTATGACTTCATGAAATATGCAAAAGCTTGGTTAGTATTCTGTATTTTAGTGATTGTAGTTGCGATCGGCTCTGTTGGCATATTTGGCTTTAAATATGGCTTAGACTTCACAGGTGGTACAGAAGTTGAAGCTGTTTACAAAAATAGTATTGAAACAGATGATATTCGCAATGCACTACTTCAAGTCGGCTTAGAAAATGCTGAAGTTCAACATTTTGGATCAAGCCGTGATGTTTTAATCACTCTTCCCATCATTGAAGGTATGAATGAATCTTCTATCTCTACTTCTGTTTTGGGCGCATTAGAAATTGTAGATCAAGATGTCACCATTAAACGTATTGACTTTATTGGATCTAAAGTAGGTGATGAGTTAGTCACAAGCGGTATTATGGCTTCTGTTATAGCAATCCTAATGATCCTTGCCTATATCTGGATTCGCTTTGAATGGAAATTAGCAACCAGTACAATTTTATCGACAGTGCATGACGCTGCTTTTGTTCTGGCAGTATTTGCTATTTTAGGTCACTATGGGCAATTACAATTCGATTTGACATCATTAGCTGCTGTACTCGCTGTTATTGGTTATTCAGTCAATGATACTGTCGTTGTATTAGATCGTATTCGTGAAAACTTCCGTGCTGCTAGAAGCGGAACCCCTAAAGAGATCATTGACCAAGCTATTAACCAAACATTATCTCGTACGATAATGACATCAGTGACAACATTGCTCGCAGTATTAGCACTGTATCTATTTGGTGGCGAAGCAATTCACTCATTCTCTTTCATTATGCTGATTGGTATTATAGTAGGCACATACTCCTCTATATTCATTGCATCAGCAAGTGCTTTAATCTTAGGTATAAAACGTGAAGATTTATTACCACCGAAAAAAGAAAAAGCAGAAGAAATTCAAGAAGAATCGATGACATACTTCTAAAACTCAGAGCCCCAGCCATGCTGGGGCTTTTTAGATTTAGATGAATCTATGATAAACTGCTGGCTCGATTTACATTCATTTATTGGGTACATAACATTGAAACAGGCCATTCGACGTCAGCCTCTTGAAATCACAACTCAACCAACAAAAAAAGCCAATAAGATCATTTGTAATATCCTTTTTGGCGGCGTTGTTGCTATTGCGTTGCTTATGATCATTAGTTTACTAACTTATCACCCTGAAGATTCGGCATGGAGCAAAACCATCGCAACGACACAGGTATATAATTGGCTAGGCGTACGTGGTGCATATTTTTCTGATATTTTATTTACAACCATAGGTGGAGCTGCTTGGCTAATCCCTGCTCTTCTGATCGCATATGCTTATCGACTCATTTGTCAATCAGGCTATAAACACCTAGATATAGAAACTATTATTATTAGAATTGTAGGTGTTGCCCTAGTACTTTTATCCGTTGCATCTTTACTTAATGTTTATAACCCAAATGATGATTTGATGTCTCATGGTGGAGCTGTCGGGCAACTGACAGGAATGTTATTGAATCATTCGATTGGCTGGGTGCAAAACCTATTTCCTGAAAGCTCAATTGCCGTTATATTAAGCAAAATCATTTTATTCTTTTTACTCTTTATTACCTCGATTATGGCAACAGGTTGCGGCCCATTGATTTGGGTAGAAACCATCGGAGCTATTATGATTAATTGTTTTCAACTAATCATTGGGCTATTTAAATCATCTGATCAAGCTAGCGATAATAGTGATCTTGCTAATATTGAACATTTGATGACCAAAGATTCCACCTCAGCTGTTGAAAAAGAAACTCCGTCAGATGAAATATCGAAAGAACCTAAAGGCCATTTCTTTTCAAAATTTAGAAAAGCAAAAGAAGCAACTCATAATAAAGAAAATATTTTGGAAGATGAACAATCAGAATTACAATTAAAAACCCCAAAAATGGAACCTTCCTTTAGTTTTGATACAACTAGTTCTGATAAAATTGAACCAGATTTTACGCATTCAACACATTTAAGTGCACATAATGACAAAAAAAATATTGATTCAACAATAACACCTAAATTTGAACCACAGATAGATGAAAATGGCCAGCCTAAGCTACCTTCTATTTTCAAGCGCCCCACAATCAAAACAGCTGCTCATACTCAGGAAAATGATGGAGAAACTGTTCGCATTAAAAATTTATCTGATTGGGCAAATGATGAACAATCTACAGTTGAGATGCCTGCCTCAATGTTCTCAACTCAAGGAGAGCCTGCCATCACAAACATGCCAGATTCAAATCATGCTGAATTTGCTGTAGCTAATCCAACCACAAATCAGTCAATCTTCGCACAATCTGATAATTTTACGAAAAATAAAGTATCTGCACCCACATCTTCCGTGATAACGCCACACGAAGATGATCAAGACTTTAATGCGTTTTTGGAGGAGCTTGAAAAATATCACACCCCTGAATTATCAGAAGAACCTTCTTTACCTGCAGCAGCTGAAACTACGGAAGACTTCCCAACTGTTAATATCATTGCTGAGCCCATTGAAATTGCTTTTGAGCTACCAGAAGTAACAGAAATCATTGAAACTTTCGAACCTCAAAAGCCTGAACCTAATTTCGAATATCTTGCGGAACCAACTGAACCATCTAAAATTGAAATAGTGGTGATGCCAACATGGGAACCTTTTGAATTTGAAACCAATTCAGAACCTGAAATAGCAACTGAACAAGTATCCCCCACATTCAATCTATTAGAGGAAGATTCAGCAGCAATATTACCAACGCCTGAACAAGAT
>NZ_MVDO01000076.1 GCF_002006755.1 Wohlfahrtiimonas larvae
GAAATAGTGGTGATGCCAACATGGGAACCTTTTGAATTTGAAACCAATTCAGAACCTGAAATAGCAACTGAACAAGTATCCCCCACATTCAATCTATTAGAGGAAGATTCAGCAGCAATATTACCAACGCCTGAACAAGATCCCATCAAAAAAGCTGCAACAGAGATGATAATGCCAACTGAAGCACCTAAACAAAACATCATCATGCCTGCGGCACGTATGCCCGAACCTATGAGTGAAGGTAAAAAAGCAGAATTGCTAAAGCACTTCCCTATGGCTGGTCAATTACCTCCCTTAAATTTACTAGGTGACCCTCCGCCTTCGATTAATCAATATGATGAAGCCGAACTATATGATATGGCTCAATTAATTGAGGAACAATTAAAGAATTTCTCTATTAAAGTTAAAGTTGCCAATATTGAACCTGGCCCTGTTGTAACGCGTTTTGAGCTTGACCTAGCGCCCGGTGTTAAAGTTGCACAAATTAATAATCTTGAAAAAGATATCGCCCGTGGTTTATCTGTAACGAGTGTTCGTGTTGTCGATATCATTCCTGGAACAAGCTATGTTGGCCTAGAAATTCCTAATAGAAAACGAGAAATTGTTTATTTTAAATCAGGGCTAGAATCTAAAGAGTATCAAGAAGCCAAAGATCCTTTAACCTTAATTTTAGGTAAAAGCATTTCTGGTGAACCTGTTTTAGCAAACTTAGCCAAAATGCCTCATGTATTAGTAGCAGGGACAACAGGTTCTGGTAAATCAGTGGGCGTAAATACAATGTTACTCAGTATGCTTTTTAAAGCGCGCCCTGAAGAATTACGATTGATATTAATTGATCCAAAAATGTTGGAATTATCTGTTTATAATGATATTCCACACTTATTGATTCCTGTTATCACAGATATGAAAGAATCTGCCAATGCTTTACGTTGGTGTGTTGCAGAGATGGAACGCCGTTATATGTTAATGAGCCAATTAAAAGTTCGCAATATTGCTGGTTTTAATCAAAAAGTACAAGAAGCAATCGATGCAGGACAACCCATCATTGATCCGTTATGGCGTAGAAGCGAACATGTTTCTGATACAGAAAACCCTCCCCTATTAGAAAAACTACCATTCATTGTTGTTGTCATCGATGAATTTGCCGATATGATGATGTTGGTTGGTAAAAAATGTGAAGAACTCATTGCTCGTTTGGCACAAAAAGCGCGCGCATCAGGTATTCACTTAATTCTAGCAACACAGCGCCCTTCTGTTGATGTGATCACAGGTTTAATTAAAGCAAATATTCCTACAAGAATTGCATTCCAAGTTTCTAGCAAAATAGATTCTCGTACGATCATTGACCAACAAGGCGCAGAAACATTATTGGGGCATGGCGATATGCTCTATGCTCCTTCTGGTGTGAATGTCCCCATTCGAGTACATGGTTCATTTGTAGATGATCATGAAGTCAATAAAGTTGCTGAATTCTTGAAATTAACTGGGGAACCTGATTATATAGAGGATATCTTACAAGAACCTACAGAGGCAATTCCTGGTTTATCCCCAGAAGCATCAGGTGTACCTGCATCACCATCAGATGAACAAGACCCGCTATTTGATGAAGCAGTCAAAATTGTTGTGGAATCTAGAAGAGCAAGCATCTCCTATATTCAAAGAAAATTACGTGTAGGTTATCAACGTGCGGCACGTTTAATGGAAGAAATGGAAGAATTACGCATCGTCACACCACCACAATCAAATGGTAATAGAGAAGTATTATTAGCTGCTGATAATGATGATTATTAACAATTTAAATTGGAGAGAGACAATGTTTCATGAATTATTAATTAATGCCCCATCCATGGTAAAAGCTGTACCTATTTATCTATATCATCAACTCTCAGATTTTACTTTCTCTCCTTTTGAACAAAATTGGATTCATCAATCTCTAGAAGATGAGCCAGAGTTATTAATCATCCCTGATGAAACTGGCGCTATTAATAAAATATTAGTAAAGCTTGATTCTGCAGAAGAAATGTTTTCTTTAGGTAATTTTTATACAAAAGCACCGCAAGGCGTATATTATATTGCCAATGAAGATTTAACTTTAGATGCCCAATATCAACTATTATTAGGTTTTGCATTAGGCGCTTATCAATACAATGAATTTAAACAGTCTAAACAACCTAATGTACAAATCCTATTCCCTAAAGAATTAGACCGTAAAAAGCTTGTGAATGAAATCGAAGCACATTACATAACACGAACACTAATCAACCGCCCCCCTAATCATTTAACTCCTGAGTCTTTGGCGCAATATGCACACAGTTTATTATCATCTCAAAAATGTACAATAAAAATTATTCAAGGTGAAGAACTATTAGAACAAAACTTCCCATTAATTTATCATGTTGGCCATGGTAGTGAATTTGCGCCTTGTTTAGTAGAAGTTAAATATGGTGCAGATAACCATCCTAAATTAACTTTAATTGGCAAAGGCGTAACTTTCGATAGTGGCGGTTTAGATTTAAAACCTGCAAATGGCATGCGCCTAATGAAAAAAGATATGGGTGGCTCTGCTCATGCCTTAGCATTAGCCAACTGGATCATTAAAGAAGAATGGCCTGTACAATTGCGTTTGCTATTACCTATTGTTGAAAATTCCGTATCAAGCACAGCAATGCGTCCTGGTGACATTATTAAAGCACGTAATGGTTCAACAGTAGAAATTGATAATACAGATGCTGAAGGTCGTTTAGTACTTGCTGATGCAATCAGCTATGCCTGTGAACAAAAACCTGATGCTATTGTCAATTTTGCAACATTAACAGGGGCTGCGCGCGTTGCATTAGGCACAGAGTTACCTGCATTATTTTCAAATAATGATCAATTAGCATTGAGTTTAGTCAATTTAAGTCAACAAAAGACAGATGGCTTATGGCGTCTGCCCTTACATCAAGCTTACAATGATTGGATTGAAACTAAATTTGCAGACATTTTAAATTCATCAACCCAACCTTATGGGGGTGCAATTACTGCTGCTCTTTTCTTAACACATTTTTTAAGTGATAATGTGCCATTCGCACATATCGATGTTATGGCATGGAATATCCGTAACCGCAAAGGCCGCCCTGTAGGTGGTGAAGCAATGGGATTACGTGCTGCTTACTACGGTTTAGCTCAACATTTTGAGATTGATCTATGAAAAAACTATTACAAAAAATCATAATCACATGCTTACTGCCGATGGTCGGTAGCATTAGTGGTTTCGCTTATGCCAATACTGGTTTTTCTGCTTTAGTTGTGGAACCTAATACAGGTAAGGTTATTTATGAGCATGATGCAACGCTACGCCGTTACCCTGCATCGCTCACTAAAATGATGACGTTGTATATTTTGTTTGAAGATTTATCGAAAGGCAAAATCAAGATGAATCAGCGTATCAAAATCTCCCAAAAAGCTTCGCAAGCCGAGTGCTCTTGTTTGAAATACAAATCAGGCAAACGCATACCTGCGGGTGCTACAATCACTGTAGAAACAGCCGTTAAAGCCTTAATTGTACAATCTGCAAATAATGTTGCTATTGCTGTTGCTGAGCATATTTCTGGTTCTGAGGCGGGTTTTGCTAAACGTATGAACCAAACTGCTAAACGTTTAGGCATGAAAAATACAAACTTCGTCAATGCACATGGTTTGCCAAATGATGCTCAATACACCACAGCACAAGATATGGTAACGTTGGGCGTCGCCCTATATAATCATCATCCTAAGCATTACCCCTTATTTAAAATGACTAGTTTTTGGTATGACGGCTATGAAATTAAAGGCCATAATCGTGTCAATCAAATGCTTGTCGGTGCTGATGGTATCAAAACAGGATACATTAGGAAATCTGGCTCAAACCTAGTCACAAGTGCTCAACGCGGTAATACCCGTCTCTTTGCAGTTGTTATTGGTGGAAAAAATACAGAATCACGCGACAATATTATGGTTAAAATTATGGAAGATTCATTCGATGCCCTTAAACGTAATCGGCGCAACCCATCCATCTCGCCAATCATCACAGAAGATATGTTAGTGGGATATGATCCCAAAAAAGTGCCAAAACCTAAACAAATCAGAGCATCTAATCACAAGAATGCAATCCAAATTGTAAATAACGATAAAACACCTGAAATTCCAACCATTAAACTGATTTCAACCAGCAATACTACTTATCGATCCAACCCACAATCACCTGCTTCTATTCAAGTAGGCGCATATAAAAATCGTAAATCAGCACAAGATAGAGCTCGTATTGCACACAGAAAATTGAAGCAAGGAAAGATAGATATTGTCTTAATAGATAATTTATATCGTGCTCGTCTATCTGGATTTGACTACGAAAATGCTACATTAGCATGCAACCAATTAAAACAAAGTGGCAATGACTGTTTAGTCATAGGAAAATAATGAAAACAACACCTTTAATTGTCTTAAATAAACCATTTGGTGTTATTTCACAGTTTTCTGAACATGAAAAGCATATGACCTTGAAATCATATGTGTCATTAAAGGATTACTACCCTGCTGGCAGATTGGATACTGATAGTGAAGGCTTACTTTTATTGACAAATGATGGGAAATTACAAGCTAAAATTGCCTCTCCAAAGTTTAAAGTGGCTAAAACTTATTGGGCTCAAGTAGAAGGCTCAGTGACAGAAGAAGCTATTGCTCGTTTAAAAAAAGGGATAAAGTTAAAAGAATTCACTACGTTACCAGCCTTGGCAGAAATCATTCCTGAGCCAAAAAACTTGTGGGAACGCGTACCACCCATTCGAGAAAGAAAAAACATTCCCACTACATGGATTAGCATCACTATCACTGAAGGAAAAAATCGACAAGTCCGTAAAATGTGTGCTGCCATAGGTTTTCCGTGTTTACGACTCGTTCGAGTCCAAATTGGAAAGTTAAATTTATTTACCAAAAAAATAGAGCAAGGAAGTTGGTGTTTTATTTCACAAACAGATTTATTTTAAAATTTCGTGCTATCATTTAAAACAATTCATCTGCTCAGCAGATTAATTTTGTAAATATTTCAGTTAAGTAGAAATTATTACAATCACATTATTTCAAAATAGGTGAAGAAATATGAGCGATTTAAAAACTATTCAAGATATCGATCCAATTGAAACCCAAGATTGGATTGCCTCCATTGAAAGCGTTATCAAAACTGAAGGAAAAGAGCGAGCACGCTTCCTTTTAGAACAAATCATTGAACGCACACATCGTGATGGCATCGAAGTCCCATTCTCTGGCACAACTGAGTACATCAATACTATCCCTGTTCATGAACAACCAGCTTATCCCGGGAATTCCGATATCGAACATAGAATCCGCGCATATAACCGCTGGAATGCTATGGCAATGATCGTAAAAAGCAACTTAGCTGATTCATCATTAGGCGGACATATTGCAAGTTACGCATCTTTAGCAACTATGTGGGAAGTTGGTTTTAACCATTTCTGGCATGGTCCGGAAGGCGATGATCACGGCGGTGATCTCATTTTCTTCCAAGGACACTCAAGCCCTGGTATCTATGCTCGTGCCTTCTTGGAAGGCCGCATCACGGAAGAACAGATGTTAAACTTCCGTCGTGAAGTTGATGGTAAAGGTATTCCATCATATCCACATCCATGGTTACAAAGTGATTTTTGGCAATTCCCTACAGTATCTATGGGATTAGGCCCAATGCAAGCCATTTATCAAGCGCGTTTCTTAAAATATTTACACGCACGTGGTTTAGCTGATACATCAAAACGTAAAGTTTGGTGTTTCTGTGGTGATGGCGAAATGGATGAACCAGAATCATTGGGCGCAATTTCATTGGCTGGCCGTGAAAAATTAGACAACTTAATCTTCATCGTTAACTGTAACTTACAACGCTTAGATGGTCCTGTTCGCGGTAACGGCAAAATTATTCAAGAATTAGAATCTAACTTCCGTGGTAACCATTGGAATGTGATTAAACTCATTTGGGGTAACGGCTGGGATGCATTGTTGGCTCAAGATGAAAAAGGCATCTTACGCAAACGTATGATGGAAGCAATTGATGGTGATTATCAAACATACAAATCCAAAAATGGTGCCTATGTTCGTGAACACTTCTTTAATACTCCAGAACTTCGTCAAATGGTAGCTCATTTATCAGATAATGATATTTGGCGTTTAAACCGAGGAGGCCATGATGAAAATAAAATCTATGCCGCTTATGATGCTGCAGTTAAACATGAAGGCCAGCCTTCTGTATTGTTAGTGAAAACAATCAAAGGTTACGGTATGGGCCAAGAAGGCGAAGCTCAAAATACATCTCACCAACAGAAGAAAATTAGCACAGAAACATTACGCCAATTCCGTGATCGTTTTGAAGTACCTGTGACTGATGAAGAAATTGAAGAATTGAAATTCATTCGCCCTGCTGAAGATTCTCCAGAGATGAAATATCTCCGTGAACGTCGTGAAGCATTACATGGTTATTTACCAAAACGTCGTCAAAAAACAGATAACCCTTTACCTGCACCACAATTAGATGCTTTCAAAGCACAATTGACAGCAACACAAGAAGGTCGTGAAATCTCTACGACTATGGCATTCGTTCGTATGTTGAATACCATTTTAAAAGATAAAGCCATTGGTAAACATGTTGTACCAATTGTTGTGGATGAATCTCGTACATTCGGCATGGAAGGCTTATTTAGACAATTGGGTATTTGGTCTCAGGCAGGTCAAAACTACATTCCACAAGATGCTGACCAATTGATGTACTATAAAGAAGCTAAAGATGGTCAAGTATTACAAGAAGGTATTAACGAAGCTGGCGCTGTAAGCTCATGGATCGCTGCATCTACATCGTACTCAGTGAGTAATGTTCCGATGATTCCATTCTTCGTATGCTATTCAATGTTCCAATTGCAACGTTGTTTGGACTTAGTTTGGGCTGCAGGCGATCAACGTGCACGTGGTTTCTTAATGGGTGGTACTTCTGGCCGTACAACATTGAACGGTGAAGGTTTACAACACGAAGATGGCCATAGCCATATCTTGGCACAATTAATTCCGAACTGTGTCTCTTACGATCCTACATTCCAATTTGAATTAGCTGTGATCATGCAAGATGGCTTGAAACGCATGATGCAAGATCAAGAAGATGTGTTCTATTATTTAACAATCATGAATGAGAACTATCCTCATCCTGAAATGCCACAAGGTTCTGAAGCTGATATCTTAAAAGGTATGTACTTATTGAAAAAAGGTGAAAACCCAGATTCAACAAAACGTGTGCGATTATTAGGTTCAGGTACAATTTTCCGCGAAGTGATCGCAGCTGCTGACTTATTAAAAGCAGATTGGGGAGTGGATGCAGATCTTTATGGCTGCCCAAGCTTCAACATCCTTGCTCGTGATGTGCAAGATGTAGAACGCTATAACATGCTTCATCCAACAGATAAACCTCGTGTTTCTCATGTTGCTGAATTATTGAATGATTCTACTGCACCAGTTATTGCCGCATCCGACTATATTCGTTTATTTGGTGAACAAATTCGTTCAGCAATTCAAGCACCTTATAAAGTATTGGGAACGGATGGCTTTGGTCGCTCTGATACTCGTGGCAAATTACGTGAATTCTTTGAAGTCAATCGCTACTACGTAACAGTTGCTGCACTGAAAGAGTTGGCGGATCAAGGTGCTATTGATGCAAGTATTGTTGTAGAAGCAATCAACAAATATGGCATCGATGCTCACAAAAAAAACCCAATCTCTCTTTAATATTGAACGAACAAAAAGGATAAAAGATTATGGCAATGATAGATATGAAACTGCCTGATATCGGAAACTTTGATGAAGTAGATGTTATCGAAATTCCTGTTGCTGTTGGCGATACAATTGCACAAGATGATACATTACTAACTTTAGAATCTGATAAAGCATCAATGGATGTACCTTCTGAGACTGCTGGTGTAATCAAAGAAATCTTAGTTAAAGTTGGGGATAAAGTTAAAGAAGGAGATTTGATCTTCCGTATTGAAGCAACAGATTCAGAAACTGCACCAACAGCGCCTAAAGCGGAAGAAATACCTAAAACTGAAACAAAACCAGCAGCACCGCAAGTGGAAGCACCAAAACCTGCACCTGCTGTGGCACCAGTACAAGCTACTGCACCAACGGCTACTCAAGTTGATCTTGATTTTTCAGGCGTACATGCTTCCCCATCAGTTCGTGCATTTGCACGTGAATTGGGCGCAGACTTGAATCAAGTAAAAGGTTCTGGCCCTAAATTACGTATTATGCGTGAAGACGTCGTGGCACATGTAAAATCCATCATGTCAGGTACTGGCAGCGTAGGCTCTGTAGCAACAACTAATGGTGGAGGGTTAAGCTTATTACCATGGCCAAAAGTTGATTTTGCTAAATTTGGTGAAATTACTCGTGAGCCAATGTCACGCATCAAGAAAATTTCTGGTGCGAATTTAGCTCGCAACTGGGCCATGATTCCTCATGTCACTCAATTTGATGAAAGCGATGTGACAGAGTTAGAAGCATTCCGTAAACAACTTAATAAAGAAAATGAAAAATCGGGTAAAAAAGTCACTATGCTCGCTTTCTTAGTTAAAGCGTGCGTTCATGCACTGAAAAAATTCCCCGAATTCAATAGTTCTTTGGATGGTGATGATTTAATTCTAAAGAACTATTTCCACATTGGTTTTGCAGCCGATACCCCTAATGGGTTAGTGGTACCAGTCATTCGTGATTGTGATCAAAAAAGTGTCTTAGAAATAGCAACAGAAATGGGTGAATTAGCCAAATTAGCACGTGATGGCAAGTTAAAACCGGATCAAATGCAAGGCGGCTGTTTTACAATTTCTTCATTAGGTGGCATTGGTGGCACAGCATTTACACCAATCATTAATGCACCTGAAGTTGCGATTCTAGGTGTTTCACGTACCGATATTAAACCTGTTTGGAATGGTAAAGAGTTTGAACCTCGTTTGATGTTGCCACTATCTTTATCTTATGATCACCGTGTGATTGATGGTGCTGCGGGTGCACGTTTTATCGTTCATCTAAACCAATGCTTAACAGATATGCGTCGCATTTTAGTATAAGGAACAATCATGGCTATTGAATTAAAAATTCCTAATATTGGCAACTTTGATGCTGTTGATGTCATTGAAGTGCTTGTAAATGTTGGCGATGTTGTATCGATTGATCAAACTATCTTAACCTTAGAATCAGATAAAGCATCTATGGATGTACCTTCTGATATTGCAGGTAAAATTACTGAAATTTTGGTAAAAGTAGGCGATCAAGTGAAAGAAGGTGATGTGATCGCAATGATCGAAGCTAGCGCTGCTATATCTGAAGATAAAGTTGAAGCATCCGCACCTGCACCAAAAACAGAACCTACACCTGTTGCTGCATCAGCTTCACAAATCATCGATATAAAAATCCCTAACATTGGTAACTTTGACAGTGTAGATGTGATTGATGTTGCATTTGCTGTAGGTGATACCATTACTAAGGATCAAAACCTATTAACTTTAGAGTCAGACAAAGCTTCAATGGATGTTCCCGCTGAAGTAGATGGCGTAATTACTGAAGTTTTAGTGAAAGTTGGTGATCAAGTGAAAGAAGGCTCAACAATTGCTCGTGCAACAGTTGGTGGATCAGTTGCTGCACCTAAGGCAGAAGCTAAATCAACTGAAGCACCAAAAGCATCTGAGCCTGAAATTCAAGTCGCAGCAGCAACACCCGCACCATCCAATGTTGATTGCGATGTTGTAGTAATTGGTGCTGGCCCTGGTGGTTATTCAGCTGCATTCCGCGCAGCTGATCTTGGCTTAAAAGTTGCATTGATTGAGAAGTATTCAACATTAGGTGGCGTTTGCTTAAACGTTGGATGTATTCCATCCAAAGCACTATTACATGTTGTAAAAGCCAAAGAAGAAGCTGAAGTTCATTTGAAGAATGCAGGTATTTATTTTGATGCCCCACGTATTGAATTAGATGAAATTCGTAACTATAAATCATCTGTTGTGAGCAAATTAACAGGTGGCTTAGCTGGCATGGCTAAAATGCGTAAAGTTGAAGTGATCCAAGGAATTGCATCATTCAAAGATGATCATCACTTAGATATTCAACAAGCTGATGGAACAACTCGTGTATTGTCATTTGATAAAGCCATCATTGCAGCAGGTTCACATGCAATTAAATTGCCATTCATGCCAGAAGATCCTCGCATTATTGATTCAACAGGTGCATTGGAATTACGTGAAATTCCTAAGCGTATGTTAGTGATCGGTGGCGGTATCATCGGCCTAGAAATGGCAACTGTTTACTCTAACTTGGGTTCAAATGTTGAAATCGTTGAATTTACTGAAGGTTTCATTCCTGGTGCTGACCGTGATTTAACGAAAGTCTTTGAAAAATACAACAAAGATCGCTTCAGCAAATTAATGTTCAAAACTAAAGTTGTGGGTGCTGAAGCATTACCAGAAGGCATCAAAGTCAGCTTTGAAGGCGAAAATGCACCAAGTGAAGCACAAGTTTATGACTATGTGTTAGTGGCAATTGGTCGTGCGCCTAATGGTTTGAAATTAAATGCACAAAATGCAGGGGTCAACGTAACAGATCGTGGCTTTATCAATGTTGATAAACAAATGCGTACCAATGTTGGTAACATCTTTGCAATTGGCGACATTGTAGGCCAACCAATGCTTGCACATAAAGCTGTTCATGAAGCACATGTTGCTGCCGAAGTATGTGCAGGCCATAAACGCTTCTTTGACATCAAACAAATTCCATCTGTTGCTTATACTGACCCTGAAATTTCATGGGCTGGTTTAACAGAAACTGAAGCCAAAGCTAAAGGCATTCCTTATGAAAAATCAGTATTCCCATGGAGTGCAAGCGGTAAAGCATTGGCAAGTTCTCGTGAAGAAGGCTTAACTAAGTTAATCTTCGATCCTGAAACTAAAACTATTTTAGGTGGTGCAGTTGTAGGTATCAATGCTGGCGATTTGATTGGTGAAATTGCATTTGCAGTGGAAATGTGTGCAGATGTCTTAGACATTGCTCACACAATTCACCCTCACCCTACTTTGATTGAATCCGTAGGAATGGCGGCTGAAGTTGCTGAAGGTTCTTGTACTGACCTTCCGCCTGCGAAGAAAAAATAATCCTTATCCATCATCTTAGAAAGCGGCTTTAAAAAATTTTAAAGCCGCTTTTTTATTGCCTTACTTTAAATCAATAGCTATTAATTATTCAATATGTTTTTAGACTAAATTATAAAAATATGCTATAAATTTTACATAAATAAGAAATAACTAATTTAATAATAACTATATTCATAATTTACTTAAGGGATGCGATAATATTAACAAATGAGGATATTTTAAGGATGTTTGAAAAGATTACCATATCCATTACTACTCTATTAATAGTAATGTTTATTACTTTATATTATTATCAAAGCGGTACGGAGCCTCCCCAAGAGTGTATCGACTTGCATCAGGATTATATCAAGCTCTCAAAGCTTGTAGATTCTGACAAATATCACGTATCTGCACGTAAGATTTTTTCTAAGGAAAAAATTCTCTATATCCATAGTATAGAAAAACATTACCACAGATTATTAAAAGAACGATTCAGGCGCAGTGGTTATGATGATTTTAAAGTAATTTGTATCAATGCGAAAAAAACAATGAATTTACCCGCCATAATACAAGCATTAAAAGAACAAACGCCTACAAATCCTTTAGATAAAAAATTAGAACATGCAAGCCGACAATATGACTTTACGATTTAGGCTTACAGACATATACATAGGCTGGTGGAAAATTCTTAATAACTAATTTTCTTTCCCACTCAAAATATCGTGATAATACTTTCTCCATACGTTGAGTATATTGAAATAAAATAAATGTACCTTGTGTTTGCTTCAATATTTGTAGTGTTGCTTTGATAATTTTCATTGAAATTCTCAAAGGTAAAGACAAAAATGGCAGACATGAAAATATGATTCTATATGGTTGGTCTAGAATTTCAGCAGAGATTTTTCTCACAACCAATCGAGAATCTTTAATATCATCTAATTCATGAAAAAAATCAGGATTAATCTCATATGCAGATAATCTTGCATCCATAGGCATTGCTCTTAAAATATGATGAGTTAGCACCCCATCACCAGCACCTAGCTCTGCAACCAATAAAGATCGTTCATTCCAATTCACAGATTTAACCATTGCATTACATAATGCTGGAGAGGATGGCATCAAAGTCCCAAAACTGCGTGGTGACTGAATAAAACTATTAATATACTTTAAGTGTTTCTTTAAATGAATATGCGCCATTGTCCGCACTATCCTATCTGAAATGAAGAATGATAATTATATCAATAAAAATGGTTATACAATCAAAAATCAAAATTATATATATAATCAGACAATGTGAATAAATCAAAGTATAATGGTGATTTTATTTACTTTTTTAGTCACATATGAACTTTTCTTTTTCAAATAATGCCAAACCTTTATTTTCCTATAAACCTTATTGGGCAAAACGCTTTGGTACAGCACCCTTCCTTCCTATGAGCCGAGACGAAATGAATATACTCGGCTGGGATAGCTGCGATATTATTCTTATCACAGGAGATGCCTATGTTGACCATCCTAGCTTTGCTATGGCAATATTGGGGCGCTTATTAGAAGAACAAGGTTTTCGTGTTGGCATCATCTCTCAACCAGATTGGAAAAATACAGATGACTTCATGAAATTGGGCAAACCCAATTTATATTTCGGCATTTCTGCAGGCAATATGGATTCCATGGTCAACCATTACACATCTGACCGCAAGATTCGCCACAATGATGCTTATACACCAGGTGATGTGCCAGGTAAACGCCCTGATCGTGCGCTGTTAGTCTATTCACAGCGTGCAAAGGAAGCTTATAAAGATGTACCGATCATCGTGGGTGGTATTGAAGCATCACTCCGTCGTATTGCTCATTATGATTATTGGTCAGAAAAAATTCGTCGCTCTGCTCTACTCGATTCTCGTGCTGATATGTTATTATTCGGCAATGGCGAACGTAGCTTAGTAGAAATTTCTCACCGTTTAGCTAAAGGCGAGAAAATTAGTAATATGCTAGATATTCGAGGTTCTGCCTTGAATTTACCTCATCAGCGTAATCACTTTGGCTTAACAGAATTAGACTCCACAACATTAGATGAAGTGGGAAAAATTGAGCCTCTCATTAATCCCTATACAAATCAAGTGATCGGTTCAGAAAATGAACACACACCTAATTTTCCTACAGATCAAAACTTTAATGCTGCACTAGATGCTCCTACTTTAACTCAAGTAGGTACAGATTTAACAGATAAAGATCGTAATCAGAAACGCGAAGAAAAACAACAGGCTCGTAGAACAAACTACATTCGTCTACCTAGCTTTGATCAAGTTAAAAATGATAGAATTTACTACGCACATACTAGTCGCTTATTACATTTAGAAACCAATCCATATAATGCTCGCCCATTGGTACAACAGCATGGTGATCGCGATATTTGGATCAATCCACCACCATTACCCTTAGAAACTAAAGAGATGGATGGCGTTTATGATTTACCATATTCTCGCGCGCCACACCCTGCATATAAAGGCGCAAAAATCGCCGCATGGGAAATGATTAAATTTTCCGTCAACATTATGCGTGGTTGTTTTGGTGGTTGCTCTTTCTGCTCCATTACTGAGCATGAGGGCCGAATTATTCAAAATCGCTCTCAAGATTCAATTTTACGTGAAATTGAAGAGATCCGTGATCGAACAGAAGGCTTTACAGGTATTATTTCAGATTTAGGCGGCCCAACGGCTAACATGTATCGTTTAGCATGTAAAGATCCTAACATTGAGCACAATTGTCGCCGCTTCTCTTGCGTATCCCCAGATATCTGTAAAAATCTAAACACGAATCATAAACCTTTAATCGAACTTTATCGCCAAGCTCGCAATGTGAAAGGTGTGAAAAAAATATTGATTGCATCAGGTCTACGTTATGATCTCGCGA
The DNA here is from genome assembly GCF_002006755.1 of Wohlfahrtiimonas larvae. Lineage (GTDB taxonomy): Bacteria > Pseudomonadota > Gammaproteobacteria > Cardiobacteriales > Wohlfahrtiimonadaceae > Wohlfahrtiimonas > Wohlfahrtiimonas larvae. The sequence continues at coordinate 14,094 of NZ_MVDO01000076.1, forward strand.
TTCGCGACGAAGAATATGTAAAAGAATTAGTAACACATCATGTTGGTGGTTATTTGAAAATTGCACCGGAGCATACCGAAGAAGGTCCTTTATCTAAAATGATGAAGCCAAGTATTACTAATTACGATAAATTTAAAGTTTTATTTGAAAAATTCAGCAAAGAAGCAGGCAAAAAACAATACTTAATTCCTTACTTTATTGCAGCACATCCTGGTACTTCAGATGAAGATATGATGAATTTAGCATTATGGTTAAAACGCAATGGATTCCGTGCTGATCAAGTACAAGCATTCATTCCAACGCCTATGTCGTTAGCAGGTGCAATGTATCATTCAGAAAAAAATCCATTAAAACCTGTGAAAACAGATTCAGAGGTTGTATTAACCCCCAAAGGCTTAAAACATCGCCGCTTACATAAAGCATTCCTACGCTACCATGATCCTGAAAACTGGCCATTATTGCGTGAAGCATTAAAACAAATGGGACGTGCTGATTTAATTGGCAATAGCAAAAACCATTTAATTCCATTATATCAGCCAAAAGGCACCGGTTTAGCAGGTGGTGAAGGCAAACGTTTAGGCAAAAAGCATCACAAACAATCGTTCACAACAAAAGGAGTTTATACTCGCCCTAAATCAGCAAGCACATCCACATTCGGCAGCCATTCCTCTAGCAAACCTCAAAGATTGGCAAAACAAAAACCATAATTTTAAAATGTAGCGAATAAAAATCCCCATTTATGCAAATAACATAGATGGGGATTTTACTATTCCGTATTATCAGAATAATTATATAGGTACTACACGAGCTGTACCACTTGATGTTGTTGTAATACGAACACGCTGACCATTATAGAAAGATGTACCTTTTGCTTCCTGGACATAAGCACGAGTTGCTTTAGAATCATCTAATCTAACAGTTACTTCAACGCCATCATTTCTAGTTGTACCTTCTTCAATAGCAGAGCCAGCTAATGCTCCAACAGCTGCACCTGCAATTGTCGCAAGCACACGACCACTACCACCACCAATAGAGTTAGCGGCAACACCGCCAACAGCACCGCCCGTAATAGCACCAACACCTGATTTAGTCCCTTCAATCTTAACCAATCTAGTGCCAATCACCGTACCTGTTTGCACAAATTGTGCCTGTCTAGCTTCAGATCGTGAATAACTATCACCAGATAATGATGACACACAACCAGATAATAGCAATGTCATAGCTGACGCTATTATGATCATTGAACGATTTTTTTTCATATCATACCTTTCATCAAAAATTAATTTGCCAATGTAAGTATATTACATTGAAATAGATTTGAGCAATATGATTATCCCAACCATCCCATACCAATGCCTAAACGAAAAGCAACACTTGCCATTAATAAACATAAAACAGTTCTTATAAACCATAATAAAATCAACTGCCAAATTTTAATACGAACTGTCGTTGCTAAAATACATGGGATACTGCCTGAAAAAAACAATACACTACCGACTGTTGTCACCGCAGTAATAAAACGAATAGATAAATCAGCATCTTTTAATAAAATAGAAGGCAAAAACATTTCCGCTAAGCCAGAAGCTAATGCACCACTATATTGACTTGCATCCTCGAAACCCGTCATCCATAGGAATGGTTTTAAAACCACACCAAACCAATCAAAAATCGGAGTATATTTAGATAATACTAAACCAATAAACCCTATTGCCAATATTGATGGCGCTACCACTGAGGACATGGCTAAACCATCTTTTAAATTTGCCCAAATCAACTTTAAAACACTAGGATTACGTTCATATTGCTCTATACCCAGTAATGCAGCATGTCTAAATTTATCTTTTTTAGGTGGCTCTGGCAAAGGGTCTTTAGCTGTATTATCAAATAAACTAATGGGTGGTAAATAGACAGTAATAGAAGTCACAGCAAATGTTACAAAAAATGTACTCCAGAAATAAAAATTCCAATAGCCCATTAATCCTAATGTTTTAGCAACAATGATCATAAAAGTTGCAGAAACTGTCGAGAACCCTGTTGCAACAATCACAGCTTCACGATGAGAATATTTACCTTGTTTATAAACACGATCTGTGATCAATAACCCAATTGAATAACTCCCTACAAAGGATGCAACGGCATCAATTGCAGAAGCACCGGGTGTTCTAAATAAGGGGCGCATGAGTTTTTCCATAAAGACCGACACAAATTCTAACAGGCCAAAGCCAATTAAAAACGTTAGAGCAATAGCGCCTACAGGAATTAATAATCCAACTGATAATGCTAATTTTTCAAATAAAAATGGCAACATATCTGGCTTCATTGCCCATTCTGGAGCATAACCTGTTAAATATAAAATCCCTAAAATCAAACCAATCATTTTAAATACAGAAAAAATTTTTTCACTAATTGAATATTGGTATTTACCCGTTACATAAGGCGAAAACGCACCATAAGCCATAATAAGTAGTATTAATGTAATTGCTATTGGCCTTAAATCAACGATAATAAAACTTGCGATATGATCAATTAAAATAGTTTCTTTACCGCCAATATCAACAGACAAGAAAAACATAATGATACCGATAAGACTTAAGAAAAATATTTTAACTAATGTAAAAA
>NZ_MVDO01000077.1 GCF_002006755.1 Wohlfahrtiimonas larvae
TGCTATTGGCCTTAAATCAACGATAATAAAACTTGCGATATGATCAATTAAAATAGTTTCTTTACCGCCAATATCAACAGACAAGAAAAACATAATGATACCGATAAGACTTAAGAAAAATATTTTAACTAATGTAAAAATACTAATATCACGCCCATTTTCTGCCACATTCTTATTAGTAGCGTCCATACAATCCTCCGAAGTACAACAAATTAAAGTTTGCTACTATGCTATGAATTGTAATGCTCTTATTTGTATTGTATCTGGCACTTTCAAATTCACTACATATTTTGGATACTATCATACTTCATTTATTTGTCTTCACATTTTTATCAGACATCATATTTTATTTTAAAATAAACGATAAATTAATATAAATAACAATTAATTAACCAATAAAATCATTATAATTTTGTCTAGACAAAATAGCATCTCCATAAGAGAACTTGACAGCTAGATCTTTAAGTGATTTTATATATCCAACGTAAATTCAAGAATTAAGAGAACATGAATACACTAACATTTCAACCAATGATGATGCTTTAGAGGGTTACTCACTGAGTGACTCTCGAAACTGTATGAGTCACTCTAAAGCCCCATTGATTGTATTGTTAAAGCCAGAGTGATTAAACACTCTGGCTTTTTTAATGGATATTATATTTTGAGGAGAAAAATATGCCTGTCGTTATTCCAGAAGATTTACCCGCTACCCAAATTTTAAAGGATCACGGCATCTTTGTGATGAACTCTGAACGAGCTCAAAAACAAGATATTCGCCCAATTAAAATTTGTATTCTAAATCTAATGCCCGATAAAATTACAGCTGAAACTCAACTTTTAAGCAAACTCAGCAACGGAACATTACAAGTTGATATTACTTTAATGGCCATTGAAAACCATACTTCTAAAAATACTAAACAATTACATTTAGATACATTTTATAGTTATTTTAATGACATTAAAGATCAATATTTTGATGGCATGATCATTACGGGCGCCCCCATAGAGCTACTAGATTTTAAAGATGTGACTTATTGGGATGAATTAAGCACAATATTTGAATGGAGTCGTGAACACGTTTTCACATCGCTTTATATTTGCTGGGGTAGTCAAGCTGCTCTAAAATATTTTTATGATATAGATAAACGTACTTTTCCTGAGAAATTAACAGGTGTCTTTCCGCACATTAAAGAGAAAGAAGATTCACAATTATTAATAGGCATTGATGATGTATTCTACGTTCCACAATCGCGTAATACTGAAAGTGACCCTGAAGCCATTAGAAATCACCCTGATTTAGAAGTTATCGCTAGCTCAGAAGAAGCAGGTATACATATTGTTGCCAGTAAAAATGGCAGACAATTATTTATGAGTGGCCATCCTGAGTACAATAAAGATACACTTTTATTAGAATATCAACGAGACTTAGCACAAGGTTCGACTGTTATTCCTTGTAATTATTTTGTAGATAACAATCCTGAAAATGCGATACAAACTCGCTGGGTCAGCGCTTCTAGTATCTTTTTCCAAAACTGGTTGAACTATTTTGTTTATCAAGAAACAGATTATGACTTTACTTCTCGTCATACTGAGTCATAATAGACAAAAATATATAATTCGCTATAGATCAGGGAATGCTTCCTGATCTATAATATCTCACTCTATTATTGTATTAATGATTGCTCCATGAAAAAAACATTAGCCATTGTGATGTTAACAGTATTTGCTACAGGTTGTGCATCAACCAGTAGAAATAACTCATCTAAAAATTCTGTCGCACGCCATGCCCAACTAAGAGACAATCATATTGTGACGACAGAACTCAAAAAACAATTGAAACAATGGAAAGGCACACCTTATAAATTAGGTGGTGACTCTTTACGTGGTATTGATTGCTCAGCTTTTGTTCAACGTACATTCAATGATAAATTTGATATCCAATTACCCCGCACAACAGTTGCACAAACATCTCAAGGTGTTAAGATTAAAAAAGAGAATCTGAAACCTGGTGATCTCGTGTTCTTTAAAACAAATTGGGGTGGCAGCGGTTTACATGTAGGCATTTATAATGGTAATAATCAATTTATTCATGCCTCCACATCTAAAGGCGTTATGACATCATCGTTGGATGAAAAATATTGGAAACAAAGATTCTATCAAGCACGTAGATTACAAACACCTGCTGTAACCTAATAAATACATAATAAAAAGAGAGTGGTAATCCTCTCTTTTGATCATTTTTCAATTATCCTTCATTTATCTCAACTTCAACACTAATTAGCTGATATTTTTGGTTGTATTTCATTATTGCACGGTTTCGCCATAATAATTCTAAATCATCTGTATACAACTCGATTTTATCCACATACATCACAATTGCATCTAATGACACAAAGTCAAATAGCTCTTCTAATGTATATTCTGCCTCCCCATCATTGAGCCAATCACGATTCTTAATCATTAATAACTGCTCTAAACCTGCAATGAATGCATTTTCAAATTCATCACTTTCTAAGAAATCAATTAACTGATTGGCGACCACTTCAATATTTTCAGCTTCAGTTACTAAATTAATTTTAAGAGGCATCTCTGATAATTCAATACTACCTACATAACCTTTCAGAACTTCCTCATAAACTAAATCACCCAATACTGGATGCTTAATCATTAATGCACTCATTTATTAACGCTCTCTCTCAGGGTGATGCCCCCAATTTAACTTGGCTCGTAAAATTTCAAAATAACTGTAGTTTGATGGGTGAATTAAAGTAATTTTTGAGGCATTACTCACTAAATTCAGCTCCTCACCAATATTAAAGTCAAAAACAACCTGCCCATCACAACTCACACTCACAGTATGTTTAACGCTATCTTTCAACTTAACTTTAATCTTACGATCTGTCGGTAATACGATTGGACGATGACTAAATGTATGTGGAGAAATAGGGACAATTAATACTGCTGACAATGTTGGATAAACCAATGGCCCACCTGAAGACAATGCATAAGCAGTTGATCCTGTTGGTGTTGCAAAAATCACACCATCAGCCCAATAGCTTGTCAAATACTGATCATCCACATAAACATCCAACTCAATCATTCTAGAAATACTGCGCTGATGAATAACCACATCATTTAAAGCAAAAGAGCTAACATTATTATCAATGGTAATGCGAATTAACTCTCTTTCTTCAGTCGTATATTCACCACGTAAAATACATTCTAAACTCTCTTTTAACTGAGTTTCACGAATATCTGTTAAAAAACCTAATCGCCCTAAGTTAATGCCAACAAAAGGGATATTCAAATGGCAAGCTTTGCGAGCAATACCTAAAAATGTACCATCACCACCAAAAATAACAATAAGATCACAATCTTTTACAGCCCTTTCTAAGATAGATCTTGTATGTTCACTATCATTAGGAGGCAAAGCTAATACAACCGCCTCACAACCATTATTTCTAAGCACGCTCTCAGCTGCCTTAATTACTGATTCAAATGAAGGATTGCTAACATTATTACGGCTCACCAAAGCAACTTTTTTAAAATTGATCATCTCGGCTTATTAATCTAGGAATAAAGTGCTAAACTTTACCTTATTCTATGAGGATTTAAAAGCAAAGAAATGTCTGAAATCAAATTAACACAATATAGCCACGGCGCAGGATGAGGCTGTAAAATTGACCCCAAGGTTCTTGGGCAGATTTTAGCAGGCAGTGGTATACAAACTTCTGATCCAAATTTATGGGTGGGCAACCAGTCTCGAGATGATGCTGCTGTTTATGGCATTGACGAAAAAACTGGGATTATCTCAACCACAGATTTCTTCATGCCAATTGTGGACGATCCTTTTGATTTTGGCCGAATTGCAGCAACTAATTCCATCAGTGATATTTATGCCATGGGTGGCAAACCTATTATGGCGATCGCAATATTGGGCTGGCCAACGAATGTGCTTGCGCCTGAAATTGCTCGCACAGTGATAGAAGGCGGTAGAGCTATTTGTGATGAAGCTGGTATTGTTTTAGCAGGTGGCCATTCTATTGATGCACCTGAGCCAATCTTTGGATTATCTGTAACAGGTATTGTTGATAAATCTCATCTTAAACGTAATGATACTGCTCAAGTTGGCGATTACCTTTTCTTAACTAAGCCTTTAGGGATTGGTATTTTAACGACTGCAGAAAAACGAGGCTTATTAAAAGATGAAGATAAACACTCTGCACGTGATGTTATGATTCAATTAAATAAAGTTGGGGCTGAATTTGCAAAATATGATTATATTCATGCAATGACTGATATCACAGGCTTTGGCTTAATTGGCCATCTCTCTGAAATGACCGAAGGTAGTAATATTTCTGTGGAGCTATTCAGTGATGCTATCCCCTTGATTGAAAATGTTCGCCATTATGAATCACTAGGATCAATGCCAGGAGGAACTTTCCGTAATTTAGATAACTATGGATATCTTGTTGAAAAAAATAATGCCTTTGAACAATATAAACATATTTTAGGTGACCCTCAAACAAGTGGTGGTTTATTAGTTTCTGTATCACCAAATCATATCGAAGAATTTTTATCTTTATCATATGAATTAGGATTAAAAGACCTAAATCCCATTGGGCAAATGATTTCTAGCAAAGAGTATCGAATTTATCCTAAATCAAGCCTCATGTAATTATTATGCCATAGAGTTTCATAAATCTATGGCATATACTAACGCAACTAATTAACTAATACTTTATAATAGGTTGCATCCAATGCATAATAGAATCTTACCATTATTGCTTCTACATAGAAGTATTTTTATAATTTTTATACTTTGGATATTTATAACTTTTGCAAGCCTAGATAATATTCCTTGGTTTAGTGATTATTATGATGTTTGGCGTGCAGAACAAATTAGCATTTTAATACTTGCAAGTACTGGTTTTTTATTACTCCCTAAACGTATTCTGCTACTACACTCTAAAATTATATTATTCACAACATCGATAGCCTTATGTTATTTTTTAGCCTATTTTTTGGGCATACAAAACACTACATCCTTTCTTACTATCAGTTTAAATATATTACTAATCATTTCTATTACTTATTTTGCTATAACTTTTACTTTAGATTTTCAATGGTATGAAAAAACTTTATCTCTAGTTGCCTTTATGCCAATCCCCGCTGTAATTTACTTTTTCACAGGTATTATTATTCAATTTTTTGATCCAACATACACAGATCATGGTCATAATCATTTTCAAAATATTCGGTATTTCAATGATGCTTTATTACCTGCACTGCTTATTTTATGGTTGCGACCAAGCTTTTTAGCACAACCTAAATACAATAAAATCATAACAACTCTAAGTATTTTATATTTATATATTTTCTTGAGTGATGGTGCACGCGCCATTATGTTAGCTTTCGCACTAGCATTTACTACTATTTTAATCTTTGATTACTCTCGAAAATCAACAATTAAAATACCTTTAATTTATTTAATTTACGCTGTACTAGCATTTTATTCATTAGATTTTCTTTCAAGTACAATCAATGGTGGAACATCATTAGATAACCATGAACTGGTAAGATCTAGCAGTTCTGGCAGATTAGATTTATATATGTATTCATTACAATCTTTTATCGATAATCCTACTTCTGGTTTTGGCGTAGCAAATTTTACACTACCTGATAATCCTGCATTTTATGGCCAAGGTCATCCTCATAATATTATTTTAATGTGGCTCAGTGAAATGGGAATCTTAGGAGTAATACTAACATTATTACTCTGTTTTGCCTCACTCAAACTATTCTTAATTCGAAAACATTTATCTGTTTGGGGCTGGGTAGGCATATTCATGCTTTTAGCCAATGGCATGTTATCTGGTGCATTAATTTATCCATTCAGCCAAATGCTTACTTTGTTATTAATAACATACGTATATGCACAATACCAACAGACTCAATCTGTCATTCAATTATCTGACTCTACTTATAAATATACATTAGTTGCTATATTGTGTAGCAAGGCCATGTTGATTTTTGCAATACCTATTTTAATCATCACAACTTATTGGATTTATCCTTATCTAATCAACACCCCATTAAACTATCAAGATATAATATTAGACGATACTTTGATTTACCGCGCTCGAGGGCCATCAACATGGCAAGCCAATCCTATTATGAATTTTCCAAAAGAATAAATTGTCACAAAAAAGCTGACTTAATTTTCTAAGTCAGCTTTTTAAAACTTCATTCTCTATGAAATTAGTCTTTCAATGCTTTCAATAATTCTTTTGTCAATTCATAAATTTCTGCAACAGCGGGAATATTGACTCTTTCATCAGGTGAGTGCGCACCTTTAATTGTTGGTCCAAAGCTTACCATTTCTAAATCGGGGTACAGCTTACCAATTAAACCAGTTTCTAGACCCGCATGAATCACTTCAACACCCATTGGCACGCCATGCTTTTCTTCATAAATTTTTTGCAATATCTGTAAAGGTTTTGAATCCAAGTTAGGCTTCCAAGATGGATAATCATTTTTCGCTTGCCAGAAATAACCTGATAATTCACCCAAGTTTTTAGTTTTTGTCTTAATCATTTCAAAACCTTCTTGAGTTAAGAAGCGCGCTAATAAACCAACACTTAAGCCACCTTTTTCAGTAACAGATACCGTACCAATATTACAACTAGACTCTACAACAGGTAATATTGCTGAACGCTTCAAAACACCTTGTGGCAATAAAGTTAAAAATGACAATAAATGATGGGAATCTTGTGATGACATAGAAGCTGCTGATTCAGTTTCCTCATAAGATAACTGTACACCTTCATCAATATTTTGTAGACGATTTGCCAAGTGCTTCTGCCAATGTATAAAATGCTCTTTTAAGAAATCACCATGTGTTTCATCATAAGCAATCACCGCAGTTGCTTCACGTGTTAAGGCATTACGTAAAGTACCACCCACAAATGATACTAAACGAATCGGCATTTGTTGAGATAAAGAACTTAAGCACTCCGCCAATAAGGCATTTGCGCTTTCGCGGCCCTTATGAATATCAATACCTGAGTGACCACCTTTTAAACCTTTCAAAGTCACTTTAACAAATTGGCCATATTGATCTGCGTCATAATTTAAGCTTGCACTATAGCCGATATCAACACCACCCGCACAACCTACGAAACATTTGCCTGTTTCTTCACTGTCTAGGTTGATTAAATACTTACCTTGCATCCAACCTGCTTTCATTGCACGAACGCCACCCATTCCAGCTTCTTCATCCACTGTGAGTAGAATCTCCAATGGACCATGCTCAGCTTCGGGATCATCTAAAATCGCCATACCCATCGCAACACCCATACCGTTATCCGCGCCTAAGGTTGTACCTTTTGCTTTCACCCATTCGCCATCAATATACATATCGATTGGATCTTTATCAAAATCATGATCTGTACCATCATTTTTTTGGCAAACCATATCGGTATGACCTTGGATAATCACAGCTGGTGCATTTTCATAACCTTTAGTCGCAGGCTTACGAATTAAAAGGTTACCAATTTCATCTTGTAGAACTTCTAAACCTCTTTTCTCCGCTTCAGCTTTGAAATGTGCCTGAATTCTCTCTTCTTTTTTAGAAGGACGAGGAATTTGGTTCATTTCGTAAAAGTGTTTCCAAACCAATTCTGGTGATAACTTTAAAATTTCTGACATAGAAGTTCCTTGCTATGATTGATTAATACAAAGGTTCATCATAAAGAATTCCTATAGCTTTCTCAAGGCTATCTACTCCATGATCTTGGTAAAACATGTCTTTATATGGAATTTTTATGAAAACCACTCATAGCCTAATGTTATAATTATCCTGTTTTGCAAGAAACTTTTATAAATAGCCAATCTCAAAGAACAGCCTACAAAACTACTTAGGAGAAATTAATGCAACAACGCAATCTGCCCACAAAGCAATTCGCACTATTCTCGCTATTCGTTATTTTTTTATGTTCATCCTTATCATTTGCAATTGAGCATACAGAAACAATACCATCACAAGAAAGTGTTACAGATCAGCTTATAACAATTTCCAATGATATTAAAGAGTTACAAAATAAGCGAGCAAATTTATCTTCTGAAATCAAAAAAGAAAAAGATGATGCTCATAAAAAAGAACTAGAAGATAGTCTCAAACGTGCCAATGCTCAACTTAAAGAATATACTGAGCTATTCGAAAAAATTTCTTTAGGTGGCATTGATACTGCTAGATTTGATGTGCCTGCCAAACAAGCCATACAACAAGTGGATGACTATAATTGGCAAAAGGAACTTATCCAAATCGCACAGCCTGTCTTCACAGAAATGAAGAAAATTACAGATGCACCAAGGAAACGTGATTTATTACGTCTAGAACAAAAAGAAATTGATGAACGACTGTCACAACTCAATAAAGGTTTGAGCACGCTCAATCAAATTCAGATTTCTGAGCTACCGGAAAGCGCTCAAAAAAATCTCAAAGATATCCAAGATACTTGGAATAATTTTCATAAAGAACTAGAGCGGGAGCGCCGTTTAACAACCATTAAACTCGATGAATTAACTGTTAAAGAAGACTTTACAACTCGTTTAACAAAAGGCTCATGGAGTTTCATCAAAGGCCGAGGCTTATTATTAGTCATTACAATCTCTGTGATCTCTATATTATTATATAGCTTTAACCGTTTTTTAGTTCTATTAGAGTCACGTGAGAAAAATAAAATATCCATCAGATGGCGCATTTTCATGTTGCTCTATCAAATTATCACCACATTAATTACAGTAATAGTAACACTGGCTATTCTCTATTCTTCAGGGGATATGGTTTTATTTGGTATTGCTATATTAATTATATTAGCCTTTCTTGTTACATCACGTAATTCTATTCCAAAATATTTCATTAAGACACGTATTTTTCTCAATATGGGCTCAGCTCGTGAAGGCGAACGTGTCATTTATAACGATCTACCATGGAAAGTTAGCCGCATTAATCTATATAATGCATATTTAGTTAATCCATTACTAGAAAATGGTACTATTCGCCTAACTATTGATCAATTAAATACTATGATTTCTCGCCCAACTAAAATGGATGAAACATGGTTTCCAACTGTGGTTAATGATGTAGTTTTATTGCCTAATGGCTCTACTTATAAAGTTATGCGCCAAACACCTGAATATGTTTATTTAACTGCATCTAGTACAGAACTTATTTATCCTGCTAAAGATTTTATTAAGGATAAAATTATCAATATTACATATGGATACAGCACTTCTACAGAATTAGCAGTATGCTATGGTACAGTTAAGAATAATATTGAGTTTGCAATTCAAGCATTACGAGATAATCTCACTCAGTTCATTGAAAATGAAAACCCAGAAGCCTTTAAATTAATGAAAACGTTAACAGTTGATTTTAGCCGTGTGAATGAGAATGGTAGTGCCATTTTTATGATTTCTGCAGCTATGGGCTCTTATTCAACAGATTATAGATTATCTCTGATACGCACAATCCAAAGAGGATGTATGAAAATTGCTGAAAAACATCATTGGGACGTTGTGACTATCACTAAATACATTATTGAACAAGAAAGCGCTTCATAACTACCATTTTTCCTCAAAAATTTCAAAAAATCCTAATACAGTGGAGTATTAGGATTTTTTTTATATTTTTTCTGTTACAATCTGCTCTCTCTGCTGTTCCACTGTTTCAAAACATCATGCAATTAACCCAACAAACTGATTATGCTTTCAAGACACTTATTTATGCAGCTGTTCATTCTGAACGCTTAGTAAATATTTCAGAAATTTCTCACTATTACAATATTTCACGCAGCCATTTAACTAAAGTGATTGCTAAACTTACAAAATATCAATACCTGATCAGTATCAGGGGCAATCAAGGTGGATTAAAATTAGGTACTGACCCTTTTAAAATTAATCTTGGCCAGCTTATTCGTGACTTTGAACAATTTTCTATCATTGAATGTCACAGTGAAAATAATCAATGCAATATTTCTGAGCAATGCAGAATTAATCACATTATGGCAGATGCATTAAAAAGCTTTCTACAAGTATTAGATGGCTATTATCTTTCAGATGTTATCACTAATCCTAATCTGATCAGCATGATTAAAGGATAATTTAATATAAAAATCAGTATTTTATATTAAACAAAACATGTATAATATCTGCAAATAGTTTAGGAGGAAAAATATGATTAATGTCGCGTACATTAAAAAAGTTATTAAAGATAGAGGCTTAACTCTACAAAATGTTGCTGATCACTGCGATATGACCAAAGGTTATCTGAGCCAATTACTTAATAATAAAGTTCAAAACCCAAGCGCTACAAAACTCAATGCTTTGTACCAATACCTCAACATCAATCCACAAGAAGAAGAAAAAACTGTAGGCATTATTTTTGGCGCATTTTACCCATTGCATACAGGCCATGTTTATTTAATTCAAAGAGCCATCAGCCAAATGGATGAGTTACATATTATCCTTCGTTATAATGAAGAACGAGATTACCAAACTTTTAAAGATAGTGCCATGAGCAGACAACCTTCTTTAAAAGATCGTTTGCGCTGGCTATTACAAACATTTAAATATCAGAAAAATATTCATATTCATTATATTGATGAGGAAAATCTTTCTCAATCTGAGGAAGACCAGATTTTATGGGCTAAAAAAGTGGATTATTTTTTACAATCACACAATATTAAGCCCAATATGATTTACAGCAGCGAAAATAGCGATGTAGATTTCTATCTCAAGCATTTAAATCTGCCAACTAAAATTATTGATCCTGAGCGTAAATTCATGAATATTCGCAGTGAAGATATTCGTCGCTCACCATTATCATACTGGGAATATATCCCTACTGAAGTCCGCCCATTTTTTGTGAAAACCATTGCAATTTTAGGTGGTGACTCTAGTGGCAAAAGCACTATGATCAATAAATTAGCCAATATGTTTAACACAACTAGTGCTTGGGAATATGGTAAAGAATATATCTTCAAACACTTAGGCGGAGATGAACGTGCGTTACAATTTGATGATTACAACAATATCGCATTGGGACAAGCACAATATATTGATTTTGCTGTTAAACATGCCAATAAAATTGCATTCATTGATACTGCCTTTGTTACTACACAAGCATTTTGTATTAAATATGAAGGCAAACCTCATCCATCCGTAGAAGCAATGCTTAATAACTACTATTTTGACCTTGTAATATTCTTAGATAATAATACCCCTTGGATATCTGATGGTTTACGTCATTTAGGCTCAAACCAAGCACGTAAAGAATTTCAGTCTTTGCTAAAATTGATCTTAAATAAGCATAATATTCCTTATGTTGAGATCAATGCAGAAGAATATGACGAGCGATATTTACAATGCATAGAATTAGTCAAAGATGTGCTCAAAGCCTCAAGTTAACTTATTTAATACAGTCTTTATAATTCGCTCTGGCTCTTAGGGTTTTTATAATAAGCATTATAAAAACCCATACTTTCAATCCTAAAATACACGTAGAATAAATTAACTATAGATTTTTTACGTTATCTTAAGTTAAAATAACAATCAACCAATAACTAACAAATATAAGGTATTATTATGACAAAAGGATTTACATTAATTGAATTAATGATTGTTGTCGCTATAATTGGTATCCTATCAATGATTGCGCTGCCTTCATATCAAGACTACACTAAGCGAACTTATGTATCAGAGGGACTAGCCTTATCATCCTCTGTAAAAATGGCAGCTATGGAAACCTTTGTGACAACAGGCACATGGCCAACAACAAATACTGAAGCCGGCCTGCCTAATGGCAACCAAATTAAAGGATCAGCTGTTCACTCAATATGGATATCAAGCGTATCTACTGGCACTAACAATCCACACAGTCTTTCAGCTATTGTAATTATTTATAATGAAAAAGTAGTACCAAATCCTACATATTTCCCATCAACAGATGAAAATATTTCATTTACTGGAAATAATTATTTAGCACTATATCCATTAAACATAGCATCTGATACCCCTGAGACACAAGGCTCTATCCAATGGGAATGCTACCTTAAAGGTTCCGGCCTACTCAGCCGCTGGTTACCATCTACATGTCGATCAGCTGTTGATTTTTAGATCATCATAAATAAATAAAAAAGGGCTGAATCATCAGCCCTGTTTAAATGGTAAGAAAGAGAATTATTCTCGCCCCATAAACTCGCCTGTCTCCGTATTAACACGAATTTTTGTACCATTTTCAATATAGTCAGGTACTTGAACATCAATACCTGTTGACATACGAGCTGGTTTTGTACGCTTAGTGGCACTTCCACCTTTCAATTCAGGCGCTGTATCAACAATTTCCAATACAATACTTTGTGGAGGCGCCAATGCAATAGGGTTTTCATCAATCAAAGAAACGTAATAACCTTCTACGCCTTCAATAATATACCCTTTAATATCATCTACAATTTTTGCAGATAAAATATATTGCGTGTAATCTTCCACATCCATAAAGACATAATCTTCACCATCCATGTATGAGAAAGTTGCTTCACGTTTACGTAAATCTACAGACTCTAAATCATCATCTGCACGCAAAGATAAATCAACTTTATGTCCATCAGGAATGGAAAACATCTGAATACGGTAAGTAGTGTTACCACCACGTGCCGTAGGAGCTGATTTCTCTACTTCACGAACCACATAATAAAGCCCATTATGAGCTAAAACAGTATGTTTTTTAACCTCATTTGCCTTCATATCATTCCCTATTCAACAATTTTAACAACACTTAGCATGAATTAATGTAATCGCATGCTGATATGCTTCTTCCACTTGATCTGGACGACTAACATGAAAGTTTAAATCATGCAGATGTCCATCTGCCAAACTATAAATACAACCATGTACTGTAAAGCGCTGCCCTCGATCCCATGCATCCTGTACAATTGTAGTTTGTGTAATATTATATGCTTGTTCAATAGCATTTAACTCACACAAACGATCATGACGAGATGATACATCTTCACATAAATATAGAGAATGTTCTTCATATACATTACGAACATGTAAAAGCCAATTATCTGCTAAACCTACACGCTTACCATCTAAAGCAGCTTTTACACCAGAACAACCATAATGTCCCACAACCAATACATGTTTAACTTTTAAAATGTCAATGGCAAATTGAATCACTGATAAACAGTTAAAATCACTGTGCACAACCACATTTGCAATATTGCGATGTACAAAAACTTCTCCTGGAGAAATACCTGCAATTTGATTAGCAGGTACACGAGAATCTGAGCAACCAATCCATAAATATTCTGGAGACTGTTGATCTACTAAAGACTCAAAAAAACCTGGGTTTTCTTCTTTAACTTTAGCAGCCCAAGCTCTATTTTTTTCAATGATCTTTTCAAATGCCATTTTCAGACTTCCTCTTATGGATGATTAACCAATTGACTTAGCATCAATATCATAATAATCCAATTTCTTTTTCAAAGTAGAGCGAGTGATTCCTAATATTTCAGACGCTTTAGATTGATTACCGTTTGTGTACTCTAACACTTTTTCAAACAATGGACGCTCAACTTCCGATAAAACTAAACGATATAAGTTAGGTGGATATTTTCCATCTAATTGCAGAGAAATCTCATTCAATGCGGTTTTTACAGACTCACGCAATGGGATATGACTTTTGATTCTGCGTTGTGCGATCATTCTTTGTTACTCCTAAAATAAATTACGCAACAATCGGTTGATTGTTAATTAATGATGTCAAAATATGGTGCTGCTCATCCCTGCTTCTCGCAGCCATTAAAGTGGTTCGCCAATCTTTTCCATTGTCAAACCAAGATGAATACCATAATAAGTGTTTACGTGCGACTCGAACACCTTTCTCATCGCCATAAAGTTCATATAAACCATCAAGGTGCGTATTAATCACCTCAAATATCTCATCAATAGATGGTTGATATACAGTATCTTCCACAAGAGAGCGGAAAATCCACGGATTACCAAAAGCGCCGCGACCAATCATTAAGCCATCCGCTTTAGTGACATCCATTACATAACGTGCTTTTTCAACGCTTGTGATGTCACCATTGGCAATCACGGGGATAGAAATTTGAGATTTGATATCACGAATGGTTTCATATTCAGCATCCCCTGAAAAACCATCCTGACGTGTACGACCATGAATTGTCAGCATCTGAATGCCAGCTTTTTCTGCAATTTTAGCAATATTTAAAGCATTCTTATTCTCACGATCCCAGCCTGTACGAATTTTTAAAGTTACAGGCACATTAACTGCACCAACAACTGCTGAAAGAATATCCTTCACTAAACCTTCATCACGCATCAATGCAGAGCCTGCTGCTTTTTTACAAACCTTTTTAGCAGGACAACCCATATTGATATCAATAATATTAGCACCCAAACTTACGTTATAACGTGCTGCATTTGCCATATCTTCTGGCTCTGTTCCCAAAATTTGAATTGAAATTGGGCCAGTTTCACCATCTAAAACGACGCGATTTTTACTTTTATCCGTATCCCATAAATTTTCTTGAGCATTAACCATTTCGGACACAGCTAAGCCAGCACCTTCCGCACGACACAGTTTACGAAAAGGTAAATCCGTAATACCTGCCATTGGTGCCATAATGAATGGGTTATTGAGAGAAAGCTCACCTATTTTCATGCACGTTTAATTCCATGCACTAAAGCCCAGCCATCAATTGTGTTAAAAGGCTCCACAAAATCAAACCAAGGCGCGTATGCTTCTTTAATCATCTCAATATCAGAGATCAAAATACCCGCTAAAATAATATTTGCATTCGGTTTTGCTAAGGATGCTAATTTTTCTGCTAAAGCAGTTAATGGTAATGCCAAAATATTTGCCATCACTAAGTCAGCAGGTTCTGCTGAAAATTCATTAGATAATACGCAGTTGATTGTTACATCATTACGCGCTGCATTTTCATGGGTTGCTTTAATTGCTTGAGGATCAATATCCGTCGCATCACAACGAGATGCACCTAAAACGCGTGCAGCAATACCCAATACACCAGAACCACAGCCATAATCGATCGCTGTATGATTTTCTACTGATGATTTATGATCAGATAACCATGTTAAACATAATGCTGTTGATGGGTGTGTACCTGTACCAAATGCCAAGCCAGGGTCCAACATCACTGTAGCACAGTCTGGCTCAGGTGGCGCTAAATGGGTTGGGCAAATCCAAAGATTTGCGCCAAACTTCATTGCATGATAGTGATCCATCCATGAGCGTTCCCAATCAGTATTTTGTAAGTGATTTTCTTTGACAACTGGTAACGCATTAATTTCTGTAGATAAAACACTAGCAACACAAGAGAAAATTTCTTTCTCATCACAAGGCGTTTCAAATAACCCTGTAACTAACGTTTCTGGCCATAAAGGTGTTTCACCAGGTAATGGTTCTAATACTGGGTGATCTTCAGCATCACTATATGTTACAGCAATTGCGCCTGCAGTGAGCAACGCTTCATCTATTTCATCTGGTGAATATTGACCAGACTTCAGAGTCAGCTCAAACCATTCTTTCACGATGCAACTCCTGAAAAGTGTCTAATAAAAAGGCAATGAATACTATCGAATTTTTTACAGAAGTCAAGAAGACCTCATCTGACCGAGTGCAAACATTGTATATAAATTATACAGAAATTCCTATTTCAAATATAATTTCAAAGGAAAATATTTTTTTTATAAATTAGGATTTAATTTTCTGATGAGCCTTTCTTGTTCATCAGACTTTGCCGGCACTCTTAACAAAAGAAGGTCGAACAATTCAGGATCTTGCATCTCTAAAAGTTCAACAAGCAATGCCTTTTCATCCGCAGGTGCTGTTGGGTAATGGTGATCTAAATACCGATCAAATAATTGGTCCATTTCACGCATTCCTCTACGTGCGCGCCATCTAATTTTTGGTAACTGATCCATCACTATTCCTCATTTAAACTGGGCCGAGTATTCTAACATGGTTCTGTATGAACTGCTCTATCATTCTAAACATATGCTTCTATCAATAAAATTTTTTCAATTAATTTAAAAAAACTATCAAAATTTATAATAGAATGAGATGGCATTACTTAATTTGTAATGTATTTGTAGTTTATCAGTTTCTCACAATTTTAAAATGAGGAGTATGTATATGACAACAATTTCACCAGCAACATACGGTTTCCCAGTTCAACTCAAAAAAAGATATGACAACTTCATTGGTGGCAAATGGGTTCCACCTATTAAAGGAGAATATTTTGAAAATATCACTCCGATCACAGGCAAAGCAATCTGTGAAGTTGCATCATCATCTGTGGAAGATATTGAAGTTGCACTAGATGCTGCACATCACGCACAAAAAACTTGGGGCAAGACCTCGCCAGCTGAACGAGCATCTATTCTCAATAGAATTGCTGATCGATTAGAAGAAAACTTAGAATTATTAGCATCTGTTGAAACTTGGGATAATGGTAAAGCGCTACGTGAAACAATGGCTGCGGATATTCCACTGGGAATTGATCACTTCAGATACTTTGCAGGCTGTATTCGAGCCCAAGAAGGTGCATTAAGCCAAATAGATGAAAATACAGTTGCCTACCACTTTCATGAACCCATTGGCGTTGTTGGGCAAATCATTCCTTGGAACTTCCCTATTTTGATGGCATGTTGGAAAATTGCACCAGCACTGGCCGCTGGCAATAGCATTGTTCTCAAACCTGCCAAATTTACACCAATATCTATACTAGTTTTCGCAGAACTCATTCAAGACATCTTGCCACCAGGAACATTAAATATTATCAATGGCTCAGGAGCTGTCATTGGAGAACATCTCGCAAAATCACCTCGCATTGCTAAAGTTGGCTTTACTGGTTCAACTGAAGTTGGCCAGACCATTATGCGTTGTGCCGCTGAAAACGTCATTCCTGTTACATTAGAATTAGGTGGTAAATCACCTAATATTTTCTTTGAAGATGTCATGGCAAAAAATGATGGCTACTTAGATAAAGCATTAGAAGGCTTTGCCATGTTTGCCTTAAACCAAGGCGAAATCTGTACATGTCCAAGCCGTGTATTAATCCAAGAATCCATTTATGAGCAATTTATTGAAAAAGCAGTGAAACGTGTTAAAGCCATTCAGCAAGGCAATCCCATGGATCGTACAACCATGATGGGCGCACAAGTATCACAGCAACAAGTTGATACTATCATGAAATATATCCAAATTGGCAAAGATGAAGGTGCGGAACTTTTAACTGGTGGTAATCGTGCAGATTTAGGTGGTGATTTATCAGGCGGTTTCTATATTGAACCAACCATCTTCAAAGGTACGAATGATATGCGCATTTTCCAAGAAGAAATTTTTGGCCCTGTACTAGCAGTCACAACCTTTAAAGACGAAGAAGAAGCCTTAGCAATCGCTAACGATACAATTTATGGTTTAGGCTCCGGGGTTTGGAGCCGAAACGGTAATATCGCTTATAGAATGGGTCGTGGTATTCAAGCAGGACGAGTATGGACAAACTGCTATCACCAATATCCAGCACATGCTGCATTTGGTGGTTACAAAATGTCTGGCTTTGGCCGTGAAACTCATAAGATGATTTTAAATCATTACCAACAAACTAAAAACTTATTAGTGAGCTATTCAGAAGAGCCGATGGGATTTTTCTAAATATTAACACTTAGCTCATATAACAAAGCCTGATTAGAAATAATCAGGCTTTTAAACTATATCATTAAATATAAGATATTATCCACGGCAAGAAACTGATAATACCCTGCCTTTACGATAAACTATGCGACATTGCTGATTATTCTTCGCACCACCACACATTGCGGCTGAAATACTAATATTATTAACTTTGCAACCAGCTAAAGCCCCTTTACTATTATAAATCATACTCATACGGCCTGAAATAGCTTGTGGCGGCGCTGTTAAAATTGTTTCAGATTGAGCACCTTTTGCCCCCATTGTAGGCATAACCCCACGAATAGGTTGATCATTGGCAACATTACTAGCTGTATTAGCTTTTGCTACCGTTGGTGAACGCCGAGTATTTGCCACTATTCTTGCATTAATTTGATGTAATGTTTCTAAATTTGGCTCGCCTGTTACCTTATGACTATAGCGTTTTTGAAATGTTTCAATCATTTTTTTTGTTGTGGGGCCAGTCAAACCGTCAGCTTTCAATTTATAACCAAGCTTCACTAAACCTTCTTGCACACTTTTGACTGTTTGCTTTTTCAAGGTATTTTGCAAATCATCTGTAATGTCAGGATTAATAGGTAATTTATGATCTTTCTTGAATTTCTCAATAGAATCATTGGTAGCTTTACCCTGCAACCCATCAATTTTTCCATTGAAGTATCCTAATGCAGTCAAATATTCTTGAGCTTTTTGTGTTTTCTCTTTCAAAATACGTTGCTCTTCTAAGATATCTAAATACATTTGAACATAATTTTCTTTATTAACATCTCCCAATACTATTAATAAAATACCTATATCCAACTGAGTAGGATCTGATTCTGGCAATTTATATTGTTTTCGTAAATCCATCACAATCTTACGTGTTTTAGGACCAAGTGTACCTGTTGGCGCGTCTGCCAATAAACCTTTATCATTCAAATAACGCTGGATGCGAGTAATCGTTTGGCTATTCATCTTGGCATTTGTCTGACGCCCAACTTTACCATCTATACCTAAACCATTATCTGCTTGAAAAGCTTTAATAGATTCGGTTAATGCTTCACTAGACTTACCATCAACTTCATCCTTAAAGTATCCCAATACTGCCAACATTAATTGCAACTGAACTGTATCTTCAACACCATGATCAGGATTAAAGCTTGCAACGCTTCCAACAATATCATCGACATGCAATTCATCAGATGAAGTGGAAACAGAAGATTCATCTGATGCAACCACTGAAGTACCAATCGCTTCATCATCACCCTCTTCTTCTATGATACCATCCTCTTCTGAATGATCAATTTCAACACTTTGTGTATCTTCTATTGAAACATCATTCGTCATCTGACCTTCATTGAAAAGCATACTCAATGTTTCTGGCAGGAGCGAACCTATAGGTTGGATACCTGATACTTCCTCATAAGATTTTAAAGCATCTACTGTGCTTCTGCCCGGAATACCATCAATCCCCTGATCATATAACTCTAAATGCTTTAATTTTTCTTGAACTTTTTTCCAAATCATTTTTTCCAATGGTGCTTCCCATTTTGCGCTCATTATACCTGTCGGTTTTAAACCTATAGATACCTCAAAATCTTTAATTGCTTGTCGAGTGGAAGGTCCCATTTGCCCATCTAAAGTTCCCGCAGGAAACCCCGCTAATGTCAACCAAACTTGCAAGTTTAAAAGCTTACCTGCTGTTGCATTACTATCAATCAAAAAGCCTGCCGTCATTGCTTCTGTTTTTGTTGGCTCTTCAATTTTTGTATCATCTTCAACTTTAGGCTTAATTTCCTCAGCTGGTTTTGTAGGCTCAATGACTGTAGTAGGTACAGAAACTTCCATATCTTCCACTAGTTTAATTTCAGGCTCTGCTATATCAACATTAGAAACTTTAGTTACAAATTTATTTCTATTCTGAATAATATCTATTGTATTAGCATAAGATTTTTTCAATGCCACAATATCTGCCAATGACAAATGCCCTGTTTGCGGCAAATTTTCAGAAGACTGAAACGCTTTCAAAGCCTTAGCAGAAGCATCATCCCAAATACCTGTAATAAATTCTGAATCTTCATCGAACAATAATCCCTGAAGAAAACGAACACCATCCTCTTCTAAATCAGCATACCAATCAGGTGTAATCTGCTTTTGTGGCTTCAAACCACGAGTTGTTTGATAACGTAAGATTGCTTCTTCTAAACCCTTATCATAAATACCTTGCAGGTTGAAATTCTTTGAATTAACAGGCACACCCAACAATAAAAACCATAAACGAATACGTTCAATCATTTGAGAAGACACACCGGATGCAATCTTTTGAGAGACCATCCAGCGCTGTACATTCTCATCATCATTCAGTACGGCATAGTCATACATTGTAAAACCGTGTTTATCTACAGTATTTAATAATTTGGGAGATCTTTGAACCTCTGTTTTCACCCCATCTAAACCAGATGATGAAACAACTGTAAAAATATCTTGTTCTGTTTTAGAAAAATTCAGGAAAGCTGGGATAATAATAACAATCGCCAACCAACCGTATTTAAGGTATTTATTCATCTTTATTCCTTAATTGTTGGAATGAGTCCTTTTCTTAAAAGTACCAATAATAGAGAAATTGCTGCAGGTGTCACACCTTGGATGCGCGAAGCTTGACCTATTGTTTCAGGCTTCTGGCGGGTTAATTTCTCGCACTGTTCCCTAGATAAGCCTTTAATTGCTGCATAATCGATATTATGTGGCAATTTAGCTTCTTCAAATTTTTTATTGCGCGCTATTTCATCCATTCCACGTTGAATATAACCTTCATATTTTGTCTGAATAACCACTTCTTCAATTGCAATGCGAGATAAATCATCAAATTGAGGCGCTTCAGGTAATTTTTCTAAAGCTTCAAATGTTACTTCAGGACGTTTTAACAGTGTCAATGCTCGCATATTATGAGGCATAACTACGGAAGTTTCTGCTTGCAATTGTTTACCTTGCTCAGACTCCACTGCAACCATCCAATCACGTAAACGACCTTCTGCTGCAATACGATCTTCATTTTTCTGCAAATAATGTTGCCATTGGTCATCACTCACTAAACCTAATTCATAACCGATTGGTGTTAAACGTTCATCCGCATTATCTTCACGTAAAATTAAACGATATTCTGAACGAGATGTGAACATACGATAAGGTTCTTGAACGCCTTGTGTGATCAAGTCATCCAACATTACACCGATGTATGATTCATGACGAAGTGGATACCATTCTTCTTTACCCAAGTAATTACGTGCAGCATTTAATCCTGCGATCAAACCTTGTGCAGCAGCTTCCTCATAACCAGTTGTACCATTGATTTGTCCTGCAAAGTACAAGTTCTGAATTGCTTTAGTTTCTAACGTAAATTTCAAATCACGAGGATCAAAGAAATCATACTCAATCGCATAACCAGGGCGTGTAATGTGTGCATTTTCTAAACCTGGAATACTGTGAACTAAGTTGATTTGCACATCAAATGGCAAACTTGTTGAAATACCATTTGGATAATATTCATAAGTTGATAAGCCTTCAGGCTCTAAAAATACATGATGGCGATCTTTATCCGCAAAACGCATGATCTTATCTTCAACCGATGGACAATATCTTGGGCCAATGCCTTCAATTACACCTGCATACATTGGTGAACGATCTAAACCGCCACGAATGATTTCGTGCGTACGTTCATTGGTATAAGTTGTCCAACAAGAGATTTGGCGCGGATGTTGCAATCTTTCTCTCATGTAAGAGAAATATGGCACAGGATCATCACCTTTTTGTTCTTCCATACCTGAAAAATCAATCGTACGACCATCAATGCGTGGCGGTGTACCAGTTTTCAAGCGATGAATATTCAAAGGCAATTCACGCAATTTTTTCGCCAAACTATTCGATGGTGGATCGCCCATGCGACCGCCTTCATAATTGGACATACCAACATGAATCAAGCCTGATAAGAATGTGCCTGCTGTCAATACAACGGAATGACCATGAAAGCGAATGCCAGATTGCGTCACAACGCCTGTGATTTTATCACCTTCAATGATGAAATCATCCGCTGCTTGTTGGAAAATAAAGAGGTTTTCTTGCTCTTCCACATATTTACGGACAGCAGCACGATACAAAGCACGATCCGCTTGCGCACGTGAAGAACGAACCGCGGGGCCTTTAGATGCATTCAAAATACGGAATTGAATACCACCTAAGTCTGTCGCTTTCGCCATCAAACCGCCAAGTGCATCGATCTCTTTAACGATCTGCCCTTTCCCAATCCCGCCGATTGCTGGGTTACAGCTCATCTGCCCGATTGTTTCAATGTTATGTGTTAATAATAATGTGGGAACACCCAATCTTGCTGAAGCCATCGCTGCTTCTGTACCAGCATGTCCGCCACCGACGATAATTACGCCAAAATGTCTAGGAAAGTCCATAAATACACTTATATCTTAAAGAAAAGCAAAACAGCTATCTTATCAGTTTTATGATGAAATCCCAATAAGCCATACAGATATTTACATATAAGATTTTACATATAATTTATAAATTCACTGGTAAACTCACAATATATCTATTATCCTCGATATATAGATATATTAAAGGAGCGATCATGCAAAAGAAAATTCCGATTTCATTATTAGATTTAGTCCCTGTTGGCGAAGGGCAAACCATTGCAACAGCAATCAACCAATCTGTTGAATTGGCACAATGCGCTGAAAACGTAGGCTTTAAAAGATTCTGGTTGGCTGAACATCACAACATGGCTGGCATTGCAAGTGCTGCAACATCCCTTTTGTTGTGCCACATTGGGAATCATACACAAAAAATCAGAATTGGCGCAGGCGGAATCATGTTGCCTAACCATTCACCTTTAGTGATTGCAGAGCAATTTGGCACATTGGCAACGCTTTTCCCTGATCGCATTGATTTAGGTTTAGGTAGAGCGCCCGGAAGCGATATGACAACCGCAACTGCACTTCGTCGTAATCAACAAAAATCTGATCATTTCCCGAGCGATGTTGTGGAACTGCAATATTATTTGAACTCTGATGATGATACAGATTTAGTCAAAGCATTTCCCGGCCGAGGCACAAAGATTCCGTTATGGATGCTAGGTTCTAGTTTATTTGGTGCGCAATTAGCAGCACATCTAGGTTTGCCTTATGCATTTGCCTCACACTTTGCACCGCAAATGTTAAAACAAGCGGTGGAAGTTTATCGCCAGCAATTTAAACCATCAAAACAATTAGCTGAGCCTTATGTCAGCATTGCTGCAAATTTAGTCTTGAGCGAAACAGTTGAAGATGCTGAATATCACTTCACATCGAAACAGCAAGCTTTTACAAATTTAAGGCGCAATCAGGCAGGATTAACACCAAAACCAATCAAAGATATTGAAACCTTTTGGTCACCTGTCGAAAAACAAAGCACAAGCGCCGCGTTATCTTGTTCCTTTATCGGCACAGTGGATTCTGTGTCACCTCAAATTGATGCATTCCTAGCTGAATATCAACCGGAGGAATTGATTGTCACTTGCGGTATTTATGATCAAGCAGCACGTTTAAAAACATTAAAACTTGCCAAAGCATTACCACAATTTCAGTTTATGTAATTGAGTTCCAAAACGATCTAAAAAGCTCTTTTTCTCCTGAGGGAAAAGAGCTTAATCAATGAGTGCTAATTATTTAAGGCGCTTTGCCAATATCGTTGCAAACTGTAATTTCACACGATTGCCATTGGCATCTAAACGATGTAATTCACCCACATCTTCGTTATAAGTCACAATTTCCCAATCTTTATAATATTCCTGCAATTCGCCTTCTTTAAAAGTGAATGAGAAACCCTGATCACATGGATATTGCGCTGTATCCATTGCTGATACAATTAAGTTATAACCATTCACATTAGTATGCTCTTGCATATTACGAATAATATCTGGCACACGATCTGCATTCAAAAACATGAAAACTACGGTTGAGAAAATAAAATCATACTGCCCTTCGATTGCCCCTGTATTAATATCATAAATTGAAGGATTAATATTGGTTAATGCTTCTTTAGCAATAATATTCTTAAGGGCATAAATGCTATTGCCATTAACATCTACCGATGTCACATCAAACCCCAATGAATTCAGATACAAGCTATTACGCCCTTGCCCACAGCCGAGATCAAATGCTTTACAAGGCTGAATAATTTTAGTTGCCGCAACCACATCTGTATGTGGCATCGTTAAATCATAATTTTTATGATAATAATCAACTGTACGAACTTTACTCATTTTTCTTGTCTCACATTAAAAGATTTAATAGAGCATTATTATAACAGTTATCTTACGGATGATAGTGCTAACATCATTGTCTTAATTGAGTTATTTTTTACAAAAAATTTAGATTTATTTTTTTGACAAGCGTATAATTCGATGAAATCATTTGCAAATGAGAACTTTTATCAATTAAGTATTTAAGAAATAAAGGAAAATAAAGAGCATGTATACAAAAATCGGTCTCACAAGTTTGCTTATTCTAACTTCATATGGTTTTGCTCAAGAATACCCTGTTGGTCAGCCTATCATTGAAAATGGTATGGAAATTCAAGGGGTTTATTTGCAACCAATCACAATGGATACAGAAGAAGGTTCACATAAAATGCATCATTTACCGGCTGTAGAAGCTGATGTGCATTTAGAAGCAGATATTCATGCTGTGGAAGATAACCCAAATGGTTTTGCTGAAGGTGATTGGATTCCATATTTAGTTGTGGATTACTCTATCCAACGCATTGATAAAGATGGCAGCCCAAAACAGAGCGGCACTTTCATGCCAATGGTTGCTAATGATGGCCCTCATTATGGTGAAAACTTAAAATTAGATGGCGTAGGTAAATATAAAGTCAACTTTAAAATCTCACCACCTTCATACAACAAAGAAGCTACATTCGGCCGACATATTGACAAAGAAACTGGGGTTGCACCATGGTTTGAGCCCTTCAACGTAGAATGGGAATTTGACTATGCTGGTACTGGCCGTAAAGGTAGTTACTAGTCAAGCAAGATAAAGCGCATGAACACCAAATCATGCGTTTTTCTTATTTCAATCATCTATTTAGAGTTTAATAAAAATATCTATGAAAAAGCTCATTATATTATTTACACTTGGGTTATTCATTCTATCTGCTAACGCTATAGCAAAAGACAATAAATATACAGTTCAATTAGAAATGAATGATGGCGATCTAATCCCTTTAGTACTTGAAGTCCCTGCCAAAACCAAAATCAGAATTGAAGTCAAAAATATCGGTACTCAGCCTGCTGAATTTGAAAGCACACAATTACGAAAAGAAAAAGTATTAGCACCAGGCGCAAAATCTGTTGTTGTCATTGCACCATTAAAACCAGGTAGCTATGAATTTTTTGATGATTTCCACTTAGATCATCCTCGCGGCACAATTTTAGTTAAAGAATAAAAATTAAAGGCAACTCATGGGAAATGTATTATTTGTTGTATGGCGTGAAAGCTTTGAAGCCTTGCTCGTTATTGGCATTATCTACAGCTGGATCAAACGCCATCCTGACACTAAAAATGGCATGAATTTTTTATGGGGCGGCGTTGCTTTAGGCGTAGCTATCTCTATAATTCTAGCACTAGCAATCTATGGCGTTTTCAGCACATTAGAAGATATTTGGCAAACAAGCTTCATGATCTTCATGGAAATATTGGCCTGTATTTTGATTGTACAAATGGTTTATTGGATGAATAAACATGGTAAAGAAATGAGCCAAGCTTTAATTCAAGGCATCGATCGAAATACAAAAAAACATTCTTGGTGGGGAGCTCTTTTCATTATCGCCATTGCCATTGCACGAGAAGGCAGTGAAATTGTTGTCTTTCTCTCTGCAATCATCATGAATTTAACACCTGAAACAACTGGCGCTTTTGCCATTGAAGTATTAATAGGCTTAGCAATCGCAGGTGTCACATTAATTGCATTTATCTATACTTCCAAAATTATTTCTTGGAAATGGTTCTTCACAATTACAGGCATCATGTTGTTATTTTTAGCTGCAACACTCTTACTTCGCGCAACTGATGAGATTGCCAACTTATTCCTAGAATATGACATCGATTTACCAGAATTTTTTGAAATGTCATTATGGGATACCAGTAGCTTACTTGATGATGGTCAAGGTATAGGTAATTTCTTATCATCTTTCTTTGCTTACCGTTCTCAACCTACAGGGTTATCGGTTACTGTATTTATTGTTTATTGGATCATTGTTGGCTTAATATTTTGGAGAGGTTCTCGTGGACAAAAAAATCATTAGCCTATGCATTCTTATATTATCCACCACATTTGGCAATGCAAAAGTTGGTCGACAAGCCATTTTACAATCTAGCGATCAACCACCTATCGTTGCATTAGGTGATATTCCCAATCCTAAACAATTTCAGCCTGCCATTGATGCATATATGAAAATTGCCACAGAACGCATGCGAAATATTGAAACACTGCTAACACAATTATCAGAAGCATTAGAGCACAATGATTTAACATCGGCCCAACAAAAATATATAGAAGCTCATTATCAATATGAAACTATTCGCCCTGTTGTATTAGTGTTTGGCAACATTGATCGCATGATTAACTCAAGGGCTGAAGCATTTTTAGCACGCGAACAAGATCCTAATTTCAAAGGCTTTCATGCCGTTGAATATGAGCTCTTCGCACAAAAAAATGTTGAAAAAGCCTTGTTGGAAAATCAAAAGCTCTTAAAAAATGTGAAAGATTTAGCAAAACGTGTTGCAATTGAAACGATATTTTTGCCAAAACTCGTACAATCTGCACCTGATTTCGCAGAGAATATTTTAGAAAATAAGCTTTCTGGACATGACAATATCTATAGTGGTGCAGATTTAGGTGAAATTGTGGCCAATCTTGAAGGAATTGACCTTGTTATTACACAATTACAAGGCTTTATTCCACAAGAACTATTACAAACCACTTTGCCATTAGATATCAAAATCCGCTCACGATTACAAAAATATATGATAGATACTGGATTTATGCCCTACTCAGCATTAACAAATGAAGATAAACACGAATTGTATGGTGATGTTTCTGCATTAGCTGAACAATTAGCCAAGTTACGAAGCATATTAAAAGTACAGGTTTACCATCAATTTAATGGTTTAGATATTAAGAATGAGGAGAAATAAATATGTCCAATCATTCAATTTTTCGTCGTAATTTTTTAAAAGGTATTACATTAGGCAGCGCAGCTTTAATTGCGAACTCTGCTTTAGGTCAAAATAATACTAATAATAGTACATTCAAATACCCTAAACATTTTTATGATACTGTTCCCGCTTTAGGCATTCATCAAGCCGGCATCATCACGCCTGAACCAAAAGAAGCTACCTTTATCACCTTTAAATTATTGATTAAAAGTAAAGACGAACTTCAAGCATTACTCCAATCCATCTCTATCCGCATTCAATACCTTACCGCACCGCAATCCATCTCAGTAGATACAGATGTACAATTACCACCAAAAGAATCAGGATTATTAGGTGGCGATTTATTGCCAGACCAGTTAACCATTACATTATCTGTTGGTGCTTCATTATTTGATGATAGATTTGATCTCGCACAACTTAAACCAAATCATTTAATAGAAATGACGAGCTTTCCCAATGATCATTTAGATCCCAATTGGTGTGGTGGTGATATTTCCTTGCAATTTTGTGCTAATAGTAAAGAGATCATCATTTATGCACTGCGTGACATAATGAAACACCATTATCAACAAATGTCGCCAATATGGAAGATTGATGGTTTTTTACCTGCACGAGATATTGAATCAGGATCAACCGCTATTAATCTCTTTGGCTTTAAAGATGGCACAGGCAATGCCCCTAATACAGATGCTAAATTAATGGACGACATGGTTTGGGTGACCGAAAAAAATAAAGAACCTGAATGGTGCCTAGGAGGCTCTTATCAAGCCTTGCGTTTAATTCGTTTTAACCTAGAATTTTGGGATCGTACCCCGCTCGAAGATCAAGAAAATGATTTTGGCCGCATGAAGCGAACGGGCGCACCGATTGGCTTAGCTCATGAAATGGATGATCCACACTTCGATAAAGATCCACATGGTGATCGTGTACTATTTGATTCTCATATGCGCCGCGCTGAGCCTCGTGTACCCCATCGCTATAGTGCACCTCTGCGTCGCCGTAGCTATAGTTATTCATTAGGCTTAACCAATAGTGGATTATTGGATATGGGCTTAGTGTTTGTGTCGTATCAAAATGATCTCAAAAAGGGCTTCATTAATACCCAACGGAGATTAAATGGAGAACCGTTAGAACGTTATATCAAACCTTTTGGTGGCGGGTATTTTTTTGCGTTACCAGGCATGAAAAATTCTGAAAATTATTTAGGACAAACATTGCTAAATACATAAAATATATTAGCAAAAAAAAGCCCAGTTTTTTACAAACTGGGCCCAGCCCCCACACCTTGATTTATTTAACTACCAATCCGTTTTTATTTTTTATCGAATGGTACTGGTTTTGGTGTTTCATTCACCGATGGTGGTAAAATTGGCATCATCAACTGTGGTTGATCACCTGTTAATGTTTTCAAGAATGCAACAATACTTGAAACCTCTTCATCATTATAGTTACGCTTCAATTGTAAACGCCCCATTGTTAATACAGCTTCTTCTAATGTCGCAGCTGCACCGTCATGGAAGTACGGATAGGTTAATTCAACGTTACGTAATGTTGGCACTTTAAACATCATACGATCCGCATCCTTACCTGTCACTTCAACACGACCTTGTGCAGGATTCTCTGTCACATACTCTTCCATCAGCCCCATTTTTTGGAATGAACTTCCACCCATAGCAGTACCATAGTGACATGCGATACAGCCAGATGTTGTGAATAAATTATAACCTGCTAATTCCTGCTCATTCAGCGCACTATCATCACCTTTTAACCATTGATCAAAGCGTGAATTTGGCGTCACTAAAATCTCCTCAAAGGCAGCAATAGCATCTGTAATCTCATCAATTGTAATTTTTTGATCACCATAAACCGCTTGGAATTCTTTCACGTAACCTGGAATTGATTCGACCACTTCCACTGCTAACTCATGAGTAAAGCCCATCTCTTTAGGGTTAGCAATTGGTCCACCCGCTTGTTCTTTCAAGTCTTTTGCTCGACCATCCCAAAACTGCACGAAGTTATATTTTGAGTTCAATACAGTTGGTGAATTAATAGGCCCCTCTTGCCAATTATGACCAATAGAAGTCTTTAAGTTATCACTCCCACCCATCGATAAGTTATGACATGAGTTACAAGAAATAAAGCCAGATTTAGATAAACGTGGATCAAACCATAACTTTTTGCCCAACTCAACCTTGGCTGGATTCTCAATTGTTACATCATCGATTGGTTGAATAATCGCATCACGTTTAGCCTGAGCTAATGCCATACCACCCATTGCCATTGAAACCGATAAACCTATTGCTACCCAAAACTTATTTCTACTTTGCATATAGTCGCTCCCTACTATTAAAAGTTTAATGATCGATCAATCATCATTGAATAATTTAATAGCAAGTTTAATACAGATATGGCTATTAAAATAGTCTGCGCATTTTGGGGCTTTGTTATTCTTTTCGTTATTCGTTATAATGAGGGGTATTTTCTAATAATATTTCAAGGGGTCATCAATGCTAGACATTCAGTTACTTCGTCATAATCTCGACGATGTTGTAACCCGACTTAAAACACGCGGTTACGAGTTTGATAAAGCACAATTTATCGAACTAGATGAACGTCGTAAAGGATTGCAAATTGAAGTTCAAGAGCTTCAAAATCTACGCAACATCAACGCTAAACGCATTGGCCAAGCTAAAGCTAAGGGCGAAAATATTGATGAAATTTTAAAAGAAGTTTCCAATAATACTGAAAAACTAGAATCTTTAGAGAAAGAATTAAATGCTATCTTAAATGATTTTAATCAAATTCTTATGACGATTCCTAACTTACCAGATGCATCAGTACCAACTGGTAAAGATGAGAATGATAATGTAGAGATTCGTAGATGGGGCACACCTAGAGAATTTACATTTGAGATCAAAGATCATGTTGCATTAGGTGCGATTAATAAGGGTATTGATTCAGAATCAGGTGTTAAACTAACAGGCTCTCGTTTTACTGTTTTAAGAGATGGCGTTGCTCGTTTACATCGTGCTTTAGTTCAATTTATGCTAGATCTTCATGTAGAAGAGCATGGCTATACAGAACTCAATGTACCAATGATTGTCAATAGTGATAGTTTGCGTGGTACAGGCCAACTCCCTAAATTTGAAGAAGATCTATTTAAATTAACAGGTGAAGATCAATATTACTTAATCCCAACAGCTGAAGTACCTGTTACAAATCTAGTGCGTGATGAGATTATCCCTGAAAATGAATTACCCTTATCATTTGTTGCACATAGCGGCTGTTTTAGATCAGAAGCAGGCAGCTACGGCCGAGATACTCGTGGTTTAATCCGCATGCACCAATTTGAAAAAGTAGAAATGGTTCACTTAACTCATCCTTCCAAATCTTTTGAACAGTTAGAGCTAATGACACGTCATGCTGAAACTGTTTTAGAAAAATTAGGTTTACCTTATCGCACAATTGTATTGTGTACCGGTGATATGGGCTTTGGTGCAACAAAAACTTATGACATCGAAGTCTGGTTGCCAGGACAAGATAAATATAGAGAAATTTCTTCTTGTTCTAATTGCATTGACTTTCAAGCTCGCCGTATGCAAGCGCGTTTTAGAAATAGTGAAACCAATAAACCTGAATTATTACACACACTTAATGGTTCTGGCTTAGCTGTAGGAAGAACTTTAGTTGCTGTAATGGAAAATTATCAAGAAGAAGATGGTAGAATACGTGTACCTGACGTATTAATTCCATACATGAGAGGCAGAACTCATATTTAGAGTTCTATTTTAATATAGTAAAGAGGTTGAGCCATGTCATTAGAGATAACAGATGAATGCATTAATTGCGATGTTTGTGAGCCAGAATGCCCAAATGAAGCGATTTCAATGGGTCCTGAAATTTATGTTATCGATCCAAACTTATGTACAGAGTGTGTAGGACATTTTGATACCCCACAATGTATGGAAGTTTGCCCTGTTGAATGTATCAACAAGGATCCCGCGAAGCCAGAGACTCAAGATGAGCTAATGGCTAAATACGAGAAACTTCAAGCTGGAAAGTAAAAGTTTATGAAAAAAACTTCTCTTTTGTGTCTTACGGTTACAATTAGCCTTTTGAATAGCATAGCCATTGCTAGGCAATATCCTATGCCTGAAAAAGGTACTGATATTATTGGCTATACAGAAGTTATTTATCCTGAACCTGGTGAATCATTTGTTGATATTAGTGTAAAATATGAAGCAGGCTATGATGAGCTAAAGTGGGCAAATCCAAATGCCAACTATTGGACACCATCATCACAAATGCCAATCGTTTTACCTTTTGAATATATTCTACCCGGCAAAAAACGTGTTGGAATTGTTTCTAATATCCCCGAAATGAGAACTTATTACTTCCCTGCCAATGAAGATGTCGTGTACGTTTATCCTGTTGGCGTGGGTAGAATGGATTGGAAAACTCCTTTAGGCACATGGAAAGTTACTATTAAACAAGAAGCTCCACCTTGGTATCCACCTGAGAGTATTCGCCGTGAACATCAAGAGATGGGCAAAGGCATCTTACCAAGGGTTGTTCCAGCCGGACCAGACAACCCTTTAGGTAATCATGTCTTAAGATTAAATATTCCAAGCTATTTATTGCACGGCACCAATGATGTAACAGGTATTGGTATGCGAGTCACACATGGTTGCATGCGTTTCTTTCCTCAAAATATCGAAGAGCTACATCGCATAGTACCTAGTGGCACACCAGTATCTTTCATCAATGAACCGATTAAGGTTGGCTGGAAAGGAGATGAATTACTCATCGAAGTCCACCCTCCTTTAGAAGAAGATAATTTAGATACAGAAGGATTAAAAAAAATTGCCTATCGCATTTTAGCTCCTTATCAAAATGATCCAAATATTCAAATGGTTGACCGTCGTTTACTTGATCTTACCATCGAAAAAATGTCTGGTTTACCAACACATGTCGGTCAAAAAATTGACCCTAACACCTTAAATCCTCAACCACCGACAGGTGGTAGCGCAATTAATATTGACTGGGATAAATTTAAAAAATAGCAGGAGAGTTTGATGGCATCTATCGAAGAAAGTTTAGCGTTATTAGAACGTGGAACTGACGAAATTATTTCAATTGAAGGTTTAACTGAGAAGTTAAAAGAAAACCGTCCGCTTCGAATTAAAGTAGGTTTTGATCCTACTGCCCCTGATCTTCATTTAGGTCATACTGTTGTGATCAACAAAATGAAACA
This sequence comes from Wohlfahrtiimonas larvae, assembly GCF_002006755.1. Taxonomy (GTDB): domain Bacteria; phylum Pseudomonadota; class Gammaproteobacteria; order Cardiobacteriales; family Wohlfahrtiimonadaceae; genus Wohlfahrtiimonas; species Wohlfahrtiimonas larvae. The sequence goes on from NZ_MVDO01000077.1 coordinate 32,300, forward strand.
CTTCCAAATGTTAGGCCACGAAGTGAATTTCTTAATTGGTGATTTCACAGGCATGATTGGCGATCCATCGGGCAAAGATACAACACGTAAACCATTAACACGTGAACAAGTTGTTGAAAATGCAAAAACTTATCAAGAACAGATCTTTAAGATTTTAGATCCTGAATTAACTAATGTTGTATTCAACTCATCTTGGTTAGGCGAACTTGGTACAGTGGGGATGATTCAGCTTGCATCGCACTATACTGTTGCAAGAATGTTAGAACGCGATGACTTTGAAAAACGCTATAAAAATCACCAACCTATTGCTTTACATGAATTTATCTATCCATTATTACAAGGCTATGACTCAGTCAGTTTAAACACTGATGTTGAACTAGGCGGTACAGATCAAAAATTCAATTTATTAGTGGGGCGCGACCTTCAAAAAGCATATGGTAAAGCATCACAAAGTGTGATCACAATGCCTTTATTAGAAGGTTTAGATGGTGTAAATAAGATGTCTAAATCTTTAGGCAACTATATTGGTGTGGATGATACTCCAGTTGAGCAATTTGGTAAATTGATGTCTGTGTCAGATACCTTGATGTGGCGTTATTTTGATTTATTGAGCTTTGAATCTACAGCGACCATTGAAGGCTATAAAAAGTCTGTAGCTGAAGGCATGAATCCACGCGATATTAAATTCCTATTGTGTAAAGAGATCATCTCTCGTTTCCACTCAGAAGCAGATTATGAAATGGCACATCGTGACTTCATTGAGCGCTTCCAAAAAGGTAATCTACCTGAAAATATTGAAGAAATTACGATTGTTGCACCAGAAGGTGAAATACAAATTGCTGCATTATTAAAAGAAGCTGGACTTGTGACGTCCGTGTCTGAAGGTAATCGTTCTATTGATGGTGGCGCTGTTCGTATCGATCAAGAAAAAGTTTCTGATCGTGGACTTAAAATTTCAAAAGGCACAACAGCTGTTTTCCAAGTGGGTAAGCGCCGTTTTGCTAAAGTTACAGTTAATTAATTTTAGAGGTTTTTATGACTTTCGTTGTTACCGAAAATTGCATTAAATGCAAATACACAGACTGTGTAGAAGTTTGTCCTGTGGATTGTTTCCATGAAGGACCTAACTTTTTGGTGATCGATCCCGAGGAGTGCATTGATTGCACATTATGTGAACCAGAATGTCCTGCAAATGCAATTTTTTCTGAGGATGATCTTCCCGATGATCAAGTTCATTTCTTAGATTTGAATGCAGAGCTATCACGTGAATGGCCTGTCATTACACAAATGCAAGACAATGCTGATGCAGCAAAAGAATGGGATGGCAAACCTAATAAACTAAAATTATTAGAGCGATAGTTACGGATGGCGCGTCGATTAACTAAAAAACAGCACGAACGTATTTCTAACAAAAAAGTCGAGCAAATCGATGCGTTAAAAAATTTCGATCCTGACTCTCTCTTTAAAGGGAGAGTCATTGCTCAACACGGCCCACATTTGATGATAGAAGATGATGCGTATCAAATCTATCAAGCCAATATTCGCCAAAATTTAGAAACGATTGTTTGTGGTGATTATGTCTATTTCACTTTTGAAAATAATCTGCCTGTTGTTTTACAATTAATTCCTCGTCATAATGAATTAGCACGTGTTTCTTATGGCCAACGAAAAAAACTGATTGCAGCTAATTTAGATCAAATATTTATTGTCATTGCCCCAAAACCGGAGCCTAGCCCTTCTTTAATCGATCGTTATCTCATTGCTATTCGTGAATTTAACATCCCTATGGGTATTATTGTCAATAAAGCAGATATGATTGATGAATCAAACGATTTTTCTTTTATCGAGGACTATCAAAAAGCTTTTGATATTAAAGTAATTCTAACCTCACAAGATCATCCTGAATCTTTAAAACAACTCCATAATGAATTAGTAGGTAAAACCTCAATTTTTGTCGGACAATCAGGTGTTGGCAAGTCATCTCTGACCAACAAAATGATTCCTGAATTATCATTACAAACCCAAAGAATCAGTGCTACAACAGGCCTTGGCAATCATACGACATCAGCAACAACCCTCTATCATATGCCAGACCATCAAGGTTCTTTAATTGATTCTCCTGGAGTTCGTAGTTTTAATATTGATCATTTAACATTGAACTCTATCCAAAATGGTTTTCCCGATATTATGCCATTTGTGTTACAATGTAAGTTTAGCAATTGCCGACATTTACAAGATCCAGGCTGTGCAGTTCAAACAGCTTTAGATGATAATCTAATTTCAGAGCGCCGCGTCCAGAGCTTTTTACAAATCATGCAGACAGCCCTCTAGCTCACGAATAATAGCAAGTCAAAATTACTTGCTATTTATAGCAATCACTATACAATGCATTGCCTTTATATTTTTATATATAACTTTAATAATTCAACGAGCGGCAGCACTCAAGATTCTTCTGAACAAAAAGATTGCAACCAATCGCCTTGATCTTTCACTTAACGGTATTGAATTAAGGAGCTGTGATGTCACCTATTCTTTCAAAAAAAGCCTATGAGCCTTGGCGCGATCCTAATTCTGTGCCATATATCGAAATCATTGATTTAGTCAAAGTTTTTGATGAATACATAGCCGTCAACAATATATCCTTAGATATTTATCAAGGAGAATTCTTCTCTTTATTAGGTCCTTCAGGCTGTGGAAAAACAACTCTTTTGCGTATGTTGGCAGGTTTTGAAACACCTACATCAGGGAAAATTCTATTGGATGGCGAAGATATTTCACTCATCCCTCCTTATGAACGTCCTATCAATATGATGTTCCAAAGCTATGCATTGTTTCCACATATGACAGTGGAAGATAATATTGCCTTCGGTTTAAAACAAGAAAAAGTACCTAAACCTGAGATCAAAAAACGTGTCGATCAGATGCTTGAATTAGTACAAATGGGAAAGTTTGCTAAACGCAAGCCTCACCAATTATCTGGCGGGCAACGACAACGTGTAGCTTTAGCACGCAGCATCGTTAAAAAACCCAAACTATTATTATTAGATGAGCCATTAGGTGCATTAGATAAACGCTTACGTGAACAAACACAGTTTGAATTAATGACAATTCAAGAAGAATTAGGCATTACGTTTGTTATCGTAACCCATGATCAAGAAGAAGCCATGACAGTTTCTAGCCGTATCGCAGTTATGGATAGTGGCGAACTTGTACAAATTGCAACACCAACAGAAATCTATGAATATCCAAACTCCTTGTATGTTGCTGAATTTGTAGGCGATGTCAACATATTTGAAGGTGTTATTGCTGACATTTCCCCAATTCATACAACAGTGAATAGCTTTGAAGTGGAAGCACCTTTAATTTGTAATCAAGGGGTTGGTGCCGTTGTTGGCTCTCAAGCATGGATCGCTGTTCGCCCTGAAAAGCTAGATATTTCCTTAACACCTCCAGAAAATACAGAAAGCAACTGTATGATGGGTGAAGTTTGGGATATTGGGTATCTTGGTGATATGTCCATTTATCATGTCAAAATGGATAATGGTAAAATGGTCACAGCTGCACAAATTAACCATAAACGCGCGGTAGAACTTCCCATTAATTATGAAGATCGCGTTTACATCAGCTTTGATGCTGATTCTGCCGTTGTTTTGATTTCTTAATTGAGATCACAATAACTTAAGGAGGTTATTATGAAATACCCACAACAACAGTTGGGGACAATGAGTGGTCGTGCGGCAGAATTGATGTCACGCTTAAACTTTATCCACCGCAATTTAATGCGTTTTTGGCTCTATCGTAAATTTTTAGGTATTTTCAATAGCGCTAAAGTCATCATTGGCGTACCTTACCTATGGCTATTCTGCTTTTTTATTGTTCCCTTTTTGATTATTCTGCGCATTAGCTTTACCGAAGCCGAAATTGCATCTCCCCCCTACTCTTCTGTTTTAACATGGGTGGAAGATGGCATTTTAGAGATTAAGCTCAATTTTCAGAACTATATCACATTATGGCAAGATGATATTTATATCTCTGCTTATTTAAGCAGTATCAAAATTGCCATGATTTCTACTTTATTAACCTTTGTTATCGGCTTTCCAATTGCTTTAGCATTATCTAGACTACCAAAAAGATGGAGGCTATTCGGTTTAATGATGGTCATTTTACCTTTTTGGACCTCATTTTTAATCCGCATTTATGCTTGGATGACAATTTTATCCCCCTCAGGCGTTTTGAATAATTTCATCAATTTCATTGGGCAAGGCATTGGCCTAATTGACCCCTCATCTCCTGTTCAACTGCAATTATTAGGTACGGAATTTGCAGTTTATATTGGCATCATCTACTGCTATCTACCTTTTATGATTCTACCTATTTATGCAACGCTAGATAAAATGGATCATACCTTGGTGGAAGCTGCGATGGATTTAGGATGCCCGCCCATTAAAACCTTTTGGGTCATTACCGCAAGAATCTCTTTACCTGGAATTTTAGCAGGCTGCTTCTTGGTTTTCATTCCAGCCATGGGTGAATTTGTAATTCCTGATTTATTAGGTGGCTCTGATGTATTGATGATTGGCAAAGTACTTTATGATACATACTTACAAGGCATGGATTTACCATTAGTTTCAGCCATATCTGTTTCACTATTATTAATTGTAATCATTCCCATCTATCTTTTCCAACGCATTCAACAGAAGCAATTTGAATAAGGAACTGACATGAAACAGACATTAACACGTTTTAACAAAATCTCATTAGTGATCGGCTTTGCCTTTCTCTATATTCCTATCTTTATTCTCATTGTTTATAGCTTCAATGAGTCCAAGCTCGTCACAGTTTGGGGTGGTTTCTCTCTTAAATGGTACCCTGAACTTTTTAAAACAAAGGGCTTATGGGATGCTGCTAAAATTACATTATGGTTAGCGGTCTTAACTTCAACATTTGCAGTTATCTTAGGCACAATGACTGCATTTGCACTAGTAAAATTCAAAAGATTCCGTGGTCGAGTGCTCTTTTCAGGGATCACCTATGCACCAATGGTAATGCCAGAAATTATCATGGGCACATCCTTAGCTTTAACCTTTTTGGCATTAAATTTCAGCAAAGGCTTTTTAACTATCTTGCTTGCTCACATTACATTTACGATGTGCTATGTCACTGTTGTAATCCAATCTCGTCTAATAGGATTTGATCGTCACATCGAGGAAGCTGCAATGGACTTAGGTGCTGATCGTTTCAAAACATTCATCTACATTACATTACCCATGATCATGCCCGCTATAGTATCTGGCTGGCTATTATCCTTCACATTATCTTTAGATGATTTAATCATTGCTACTTTTACAACAGGCCCAGGCGCAACAACATTACCTATATGGATCTACTCTAAAGCTAGATTAGGTATCAGCCCCAATATTAATGCGTTATCCACTATCATTATTGGCGTTGTTGCAAGTATTGTTTTCTTAATTACGTTGTATTCACACCACAAAGAAAAGGTTGATCAACGCAATGAGGAATAAGCTATAAAAACCCCAAAATTTCACATATACTGTGTAGCATCTATGACACATCTAAATTTGAACTAGGTATTGAACATGAAAAGATTTCTATTAACTGTTGTATTAGGACTATTTGTAAACCAAACTTTGACTTGGGCAGATACTCTTGAGGAACAGCAAGAAGAGTTCCGAAAAGTTCTAACCATGCGATTTAAATACGAAAACCTTAAATCTATTCGAGACAATTATGAAAAAGAGCTCAATGTATTAGAGGCGCAGTATGAACGCAATAAACAAATTGAAGATTTCCAGAAAAAACAGCGTCCAGATAATATACAAACAGCAGTATATACAAAACCCTTCGCTTTCACTTCTGCAACAGAATGGGATCAATTACTTAAAGGATATTCCGAATCACTGACAGTTACAAAAATTCCTCGTAAGAATTCTACTGATCTTATTTTTCATTTCCCCAATATTTCAAGTGCTACGCAATCAAAATTTGAAACATATAAAATACAAACGCCTACGTGGAAAGTTATTTCTGTACTGTTATCTTCAGGCAAATTAATTCCAGTAGACAAAACTATTTCACCTAAACTAGATGAACAATCCATCACTGTAGAAACTAATAATGCATCCATTCTCAAAATTAATTTAGTCATGAACTATCAATTGCCATCAGAGAAAAACGCTAAAACAATCCTGACACAAAATAACCCCAATGGTAATGATATGATGTTACTGCCATCTTTTGACAATGTTGCAACATTGCAATTAACTCAAGAAAAAGCAAATTCTATTATTCATATTGATGCCATTGATGTTCGTAATAATACATTGGCGACAAAAACCCCTGAAAAAATTACAAACACTAATGATCTCTCCACACAAGCTATCCGCATTGATATGCTTAAAGGGTTCATAAAAGCATTAGATGATAAAGAAATTAAAAATCAAAAAGATGCCATAGAATATTTGGTCAATAATTCAGAATCATATTTAATCTCATCTAATAGCACAATCAGACAACTGTCTAAATCTTTTACAGGTAAAATTGAGCAAGTGGTTGTTTATACAATTGATACCCCGATTGAGAAACACTACGAATTCTCCATCTATTAAAAACAATTTAATTTATTAATGTAAATTTACATAAATAAATGAAAGTGATAATAATATAACTCCCTATCAATACAAGGAGTTATATGTTATGAAAACCATTAAAATCATAACCACTATTTTTGCAGTTTGTGGTTTTCTTTCTGTTGCATCTGCCTTAAATATTAATACAGCGGATGCACCAACTTTAAGCGCTGAACTCAAAGGTATTGGTATCACAAAAGCTGAAGCAATTGTGAATTTCCGCACCGAACATGGCCCTTTTTCTGAACCAGAAGATTTAATTGCTGTTCCTGGCATTGGCCCTAAATTAGTAGAAACAATTCGTGATCATATTACCTTCGATGATCAAGAGAAAGAAGCAACAGAATCTACACAATAATTTTTATCAACGATCATGAAACAAAGAGGTATGACACTCATCGAACTCATGATCGTTTTATCCATTATTAGTATCAGTGCTTTACTCGCTATTCCCTCTTTTTCTGAACTCTTTCATCAATATTATTATAAGAATGCGGCACTGATATTGAATAAAGATATTAGATTTGCCAAAACTACCGCAAACCAGCGAAAAATGCGCGTTTCTATGTGTATATCAATAGATCATATTACTTGTTTGGACGAGCCATCCATGCAATGGCATCAAGGTTGGATTGTTTTTCTAGATCCTAACAATAATTTTACACCAACACCGAATAATATACTTCGTCAAAGACCATCACAACACCCATCTGTTTACATTTATAGCAGTTATAATATTCAAAATGGGGTGCAATTCAATATTGGTAAAAAAGCAGGCCGCAGTTTAGGCACAGGATTAGCCAATGGTTATTTTATGATTTGCGGACAAAATCGAAACGCCCAAAAACTGATTATCAATGTATATGGACGTTTACGTAAGGAGGAACTAATGCATTGTGAAAACTAGAATTTTTTACCCATATAAAAATCGCTAGAAGTATATGCCTCATAAGCTTCTCTTAATCCCACCATTAATACAGCACACACAGGTAAGGCTAATAAAATACCAAAGAAACCAAATAAAGTACCACCTGTCATTAGCGCAAATATTACAGATACTGGATGCATTCCCAATTTATCACCCACCAATTTAGGTGTCAAAACAAAGCTTTCCAACAACTGCCCAATGCCAAAAACAATACCAACCAACAGGCATAATTTATAGTCATGCGTTTGGAACCAAGCCATCGCTAAACCTGATACAATTCCAGTAGTTGCACCTAAATATGGAATAAAGCTGATGAGCCCTGCAATCATACCAATCAATAGGCCAAATTCTAATCCAACAACTGTCAACCCTAAGCTATAAACTACAGCTAATACAAACATAACAGATAATTGACCTCTCATAAAACTACCTAACATATCATTAGCATCTGTTAAAAAAGTAGTAATTTTGCCACGTGCTCCTAAAGGAATCAGCTTAATCAGCTTACCATTGATTAATTCCCAATCACGCATAAAATAGAATGTCAGCATTGGAATTAAAAATAAACTTGTTACAAATCCAATGATTGCAAGTGTTGAAGATGTTAATGACCCTATAATTTTCTTCAAAGTTTCACTAATGACACCACCATAATTACTCAATGCCTCTTGTACAGTTGCAAAGTTAAGTTTAACGAATTCAGGTGACAACTCTTTACCTAATGGCTTAAAAATAATTTCTTGTAACCAATTGACAATTAAAGGCAACTTATTCAATAGTAAAATGACTTGATTAATCAACATAGGTACGAAAATTAATAGTAACAATAAAAATATAATCACTAAGACACAAAAAACTAATGTGACAGCCCACATCCTAGAAATTTTTGGAAAACGATGCTGTACCTTAGCAACTATAGGATTACCTATATATGCCAAGCCAAAAGCAATCAAGAATGGTGTTAATACAGATCGCAAAAGAAAAACCAGCCAACAGAAAAAAATCACACCCAACCATGTGATAATTTGTCGGTTCGTTAATAAACTCATAGCATACCTATCATAATAATTTAGTCATCGTGAGATTTTACATCAAAAGTATGTCAATGATTCGTTTTTAAAGTACAATAAGCCACTTATATTTTTCGATAGGAATTTTTTGATAGTGTACAAATTGTCAAAAAACATAATAATCTTATTATGTAGTATCACAGTATTGATATTCTCCGCATCTGCTCAAAGTAACCATTCAGAAGCTTTAACGATTGATACTAATGAGCAATCGACCATTGGTCTTTGGGTTAAAGATGGAGCTGCAATTAAAGAGTATCCTGTGTGTTATCAACTTTGGAAATGTGAGAGTGGGCGTCCTACTATGGGAGAAGCAATTACCTTACCTAAGGGCGAATGGGGACTTTGTGAAAATTATACAGATAAATCCTCAGATAATTTCTGTACCCAATGCAACGCACCTCCTCCTATTGAAGTTTGTGAATAGTAAAAGTGTAAATTATGTTCTATTTAATTGATGTACGAACCACAGAAGAATTTAATATGGGGCATTTAGATAATGCAATTCATATAGATTATCGAGAAATTCTTCAAGAAATTGATAATATCACCACTGATAAAGAGGCTGATATTTATTTATATTGCCGTTCTGGCGTACGTTCTGCAATTGCAGCCCAGTTACTACATAGTAGAGGCTACTACAAAGCAGAAAATATTGGTGGTTATGAAGCGCTCAAAGCTCATGTCGAATCACACAATCCATAATTTTATTCTCTTCGTATTTCATATATTGTAAGGCTATCTATGAAAAAAATTTTTCTAACATTATCTTTGATTGCTACTTTAGCAGCATGTACAACAACCACTCAAACAACTAACCATGATGCTACAAATTCAACAGCGTCATCTACACAATTTAGTGATCAATGGGTTTCACAATTAAAAACACATAAAACTGCATTAAGAAGCTGTATCGTATCTAATAAAGATATTCAAGCCATTCTATACATGGATCCTCAACCTAACGCAACTGTCTTTACCGTCAGTACCAAATCTGGCACAGTGTTAGATTGCTCAGTCAATCCAACCACCAACAATGTTATCAATATTGCACCACGCACAGCTAACTTACCGATCAATATCAATAAATTCTACCCTGTCGGAAAACGTTTACCTGATGTGTGCAAAGGGAAAGTTTCAATGCGTGATGAAGAAGATCGTTTAATGGGAATTGTTTGTTACTAGTATGACTTTAGTAGAAAAAATTGATCAGCTCCTCCCACAAACTCAGTGTGAACAATGTGGATTTAGGGGATGCTTACCCTATGCAGAATCATTAAGCAAAGGCGAATCGAATATTAATCGCTGCCCTCCTGGCGGTATACCTGTGATGAAATCACTAGCGAGATTATTAAATCAACCAGAAACGCCTATTGATCCTGAATGTGGCACGACGCTACCGCTACATACTGTTTATATCGATGAAACTTTATGCATAGGGTGTACGAAGTGTATTCAGGCTTGCCCTATTGATGCCATTGTGGGCACTAAGAAAAAAATGCATACTGTCATTCAGTCAGAATGCACAGGTTGTGATTTATGCATTCCACCTTGCCCTTTAGATTGCATCTATATCAAACCTAGTGAGGAAGCATTTGTTCCTGAAGTAGGCTTATCTGATATGCAAAAAATTCGTGCAAATAAATCACGTGCCCGATATCAAGCAAGGCAAAAGCGCAGTGAAAATCGTACAACTATCACAAAGACATTACCACCACAAGAGAAAATTTTGGCGAGCCGTTCAAGTGATGCAGATATGCTATCATTGATCGCAATGGCAAAAGCAAAGACACAAGCAAAGCACCAAGAGAGAGAATAATCATGGCAAAGTTGTATCAACGTAAAATGAATAAAGAGGAGATCCTTTCCTTTTTCACTAAATTACGCGATGACAACCCTACTCCGACAACCGAGTTAATTTATTCGTCACCTTTTGAATTATTAGTCGCGGTCTTACTGTCAGCCCAAGCAACAGATAAAGGTGTCAATAAAGCAACCATTCCAATGTTTAAAGTTGCAAATACTCCTGAGGCAATTGCTGCATTAGGTATTGAAGGCATTAAAGATTACATTAAAACGATTGGATTATTTAATACTAAAGCAGAAAACTTATATAAAACATGTGTCATTCTACGTGATAAATTTTCAAGTATTGTGCCTGATAACCGTAAAGATTTAGAATCATTACCAGGTGTTGGCAGAAAAACAGCTAATGTTATTCTCAATACTGCATTTAAACAGCCAACAATGGCAGTAGATACGCATATTTTTCGTGTAGGCAATCGTACAGGATTAGCACCGGGCAAAGATGTACTAGAAGTTGAACAAGAGTTACTCAAACGTATTCCCAAAGATTTTATGTTAGATGCTCACCATTGGTTAATTTTGTTGGGGCGTTATATTTGTGTGGCTAGGAAACCTAAATGCGCAGCATGTTTAGTATACAATGAATGCCACTTCAAGGAAAAAACCGCATGATCATTAAAGACCTAGGCTTAACCTTCTATGGTGAAGTTTACCAAGCAATGCAAGATTTCACTGACCAACGAGATTCTACAACGGAAGATGAATTTTGGGTAACTGAACACTATCCTGTTTTCACACAAGGATTAGCAGGAAAAGCAGAACATATTTTACAACTCAGCGATATTCCTATTATCCCCACAGATCGTGGCGGACAAGTAACCTATCACGGTCCTAAACAGTTAGTATTTTATCCTCTATTAAACATAAAAAAAGAACATATATCACCAAGGCCTTTAGTTTCTCTATTAGAAAAAACTACAATACGAGTATTGACAGACTGTGATATAGATAGCTACGCAAAACCTGATGCCCCTGGTATTTATGTACATCATGAGGGTGAGGAGAAAAAAATTTCTTCTTTAGGGCTAAGAATTAGAAAAGGCTGTTGCTATCATGGATTGGCATTAAATGTAGATATGGATTTACAACCTTTTTCTTATATTAATCCTTGTGGTTATCAAGGATTAAAAATGATCAACATTAGCGATTTACACAAAAATTTTGATATTAACATGCTAAAATCCAAGTTTATTGAATATTTTGTTGCTAGCTTCAATGAGCTTGTTGAACAATCACCAAGGAGAAAACATGCAAGCGAATAAACCTGTACAAGGCGAAAAATTAAGGGGTGCTGATAAGGTTGCTCGTATTCCAGTTAAAATTGAACCAACCACACCTGAAACACGTTTAAAAAAACCAACGTGGATTCGCGCCACTTACTCTGGTGGAAAACGTGTCATGGAACTCAAAGAGATTCTACGTGGTGCAAAGCTTGCAACAGTTTGTGAAGAGGCTGCCTGCCCGAACTTAGGTGAATGTTTCGGAAAAGGCACTGCAACATTTATGATTATGGGCGCTATTTGTACGCGTCGTTGCCCTTTCTGTGATGTTGGCCATGGCCGCCCTAATCCTTTAGATCAAGAAGAACCTAAAAATCTAGCTGAAACAGTGGCTGCAATGAGCCTACGTTATGTAGTTATTACCTCAGTGGATCGTGATGATCTACGTGATGGCGGCGCACAACATTTTTCTGATTGTATTACAGAATCTCGCGCAATGAATCCAAATCTCAAAATAGAAATTCTTACACCTGATTTCCGAGGCAGAATGGATGTTGCTATTGAAATTTTAGCCAAAAACCCACCTGATGTTTTTAATCATAACTTAGAAACCGCACCTCGCTTATACAAAGCAGCTCGTCCTGGCGCTGATTATCAATATTCTTTAGATTTGCTGAAAAACTTCAAAGAAAAATGCCCTAATGTACCGACTAAATCAGGATTAATGGTTGGTTTAGGTGAAACTGATGAAGAAATTTTAGATGTAATGCGTGACTTACGTGCACATAATGTTGACATGCTCACCATCGGACAATACTTACAACCGAGCCCCCATCACCTACCTGTGTTGCGCTATGTCACACCTGAAACATTTGCAATGTACAAAGAAGAAGGTCTAAAAATGGGCTTTAAAGAAGTTGCATCGGGCCCTATGGTTCGTTCTTCTTATCATGCTGATGTACAAGCATCATCACTTATTTCATAAGCAATGAATAATCAATGACTAATAAAGCCAAAGAGATCATCAAGCTACAGAAAATTGTATTTATAGTCAGTACAATTTTATTTATTATCAAAGTGTTTGCTTGGTGGCTCACTGGCTCTGTGGCAATTTTAACTGATGCTCTTGAAAGCATTATTAATGTTGTTGCTGGCGGATTTACACTATATAGCTTATATGTTTCATTTCTTCCAAAAGACCAAAATCATCCTTATGGACATGGTAAAATAGAGTTCATTGCAGCAGGTATTGAAGGTACACTGATTGCACTCGCTGGCATTTATATTTTCTATGAAGCCATTATGCAACTAATTGATAATAAACACACTATCCAGCAATTAGGCAGCGGTATTATATTAGTTGGACTCGCAGGAGCAATTAACTATATCTTAGGTTTTATCACTGTCAAAAAAGGTAAAGAACAAAAATCTTTACCATTAATTGCGGGCGGTAAACATTTAATGTCAGATAGTTACTCCTCCATAGCCTTAATTTTAGGTTTAGGCTTAGTGATGCTGACAGGATGGCTATGGCTAGACAGCGTCATTGCAATCTGTTTTAGCTTATTCATCTCCTATACAGGCTTTCATATTATTCGTGAAGCTGTAGCTGGCATTATGGATGAAGCAGATGAAGAACTCTTAAAAGAATATTTAGATGTGCTAAATCAACACCGTACTGAAAACTGGATTGATATCCATAATATTCGCTTCATCAAATATGGTAGTAATCTACATTTAGATTGCCACTTAACTGTACCTTGGTTTTTTAATACTCGCGAAGCTCACAAAGAATATGAAAAATTGCGTGAAATTACACACGAATATTTTGAACATCAAGTTGAACTTTTTGTCCACATTGATGATTGTGTACCTGAATCATGTGAGGTATGTTCACGTTTTGAGTGCCCATTAAGGCAAAGAAAATTCATTAAAAAAGTCATCTGGGATACGGAAAATACAACACAAATCCCAAGACATCGAATCGAAAATGTCCATCAACAACAGCAACAAAATACACCTATTTGATTCACATATTCATTTAGATGATCCTAGATTCACTGATGATTTATCACAGTTATTAACGGATGCACGTGGCCAAAATATCCATGATTGGATCATCCCTGCCACAACTGCGGAAACTTTCCAAAATATTCACCACATTACACAACAGCAACCACATTGTTATGCTGCCTATGGTCTTCATCCATATTTTATTGCTCAACATACAGATGAGTCACTATCTACCCTTCGATCAGCACTCATACAGTATCAACCGATTGCTATTGGTGAATGTGGTTTAGATGCTATGATTGAACAGCCAGAGCTGGATAAACAGATTTATTATTTTAAAGCCCAAATTCAGTTAGCCTTAGAGTTTGATTTACCTTTAATCATTCACACACGCAAGACCCTAGATCTCGTTTTAAAAGAAATTCGTAAACATCCAACATTACGAGGTGTATTACACAGCTTTTCAGGCAGTTTGCAACAAGCTAAAATAGCAATAGAACATAATTTTCTCTTAGGATTTGGCGGTACGATCACATTTACCAGAGCGCAAAAGTTAAGGCATATCATTACAGAACTCTCTCTCAATGACTTTATCATTGAAACAGATGCACCTTTTCAAAGAGGCGCCTATCGAGAAACAGGGATTAATTATCCTATAGATTTATTAGAAGTTGCCAAAACTATTGCTATTCTTCGTCAAGAACCATTAGAATTAATAGCAGATGCAACAACCAACAATACTCAAAAATTATTTAAGCTAAAGGATTTTAAATGATTATTCCTAAACACCTCTCCGAGTTACTCGGTATCGAATATCCTATCATTCAAGCTGCAATGGCTGGCGGATATGTCTCTGCTGAATTAACTGCTGCTGTTTCTAATGCAGGGGGTTTAGGCTCAATTGCCGCAGGTTATTTAAAACCAGAACAATTACAAACCCAAATTCATGATGTTAAAGCTTTGACGCATAAACCTTTCTTAGTCAATCTTTTTGTACCTCACCGAACCTACGTGAGTCGCGAACAAATGGATGAGTTTGTCATTAAAGCTTCAGATATGAATCCTGATATTAAAATTAATGAGGCAACGAATCTATACAATGAAAACCTTTGGGAGCTCAGCAGTATTGAATCGATGATAGATATTATCATTGCAGAGGAAGTTCCGATTGTCAGCTTTACGTTTGGTGTACCAAGTGATGATGTTATCCAACGCTTACATGAAAATAATATTTTGGTAATTGGCAACGCAACCCATTTATTAGAAGCTTATGTTTGGCAAGAAAAAGGCGCAGATGCGCTTATCTTACAAGGCAGTGAAGCTGGTGGTCATCGAGCGACATTCATTGGTGATCCTGTACAAGTTGCACAATCAGCCTTTACTTTATTGCAACAAGGATCGAGGGAATTAACGTTACCAATTATCTCAGCTGGCGGATACTTTGACTCAAAATCAATGGGTGCCGCATTTTGCCTAGGTGCATCCGCAGTTCTAGTAGGCACTGCTTTTTTAACAACACACGAAGCTAACACGACAGATAGCCATCGAAAAGCTTTGTTAAATAGTAATGAACTAGACAGTACATTGACGAAAAATTTAAGTGGTGCCTGGGCTCGCGCTATTCGCACAGAAGGTTTAAAACTATTAGAACAGAGTGATTTATCACTTTTGCCTTTCCCCGCTCATGGATTTTTTATCAAATCTTTAATTGCACAAAAAGAACCTGAGAAATATCGAGCATTATATGCTGGTGTCAACGCCCAATTTTGTGAAGAAATTTCTGCAACAACATTAATGAACCGATGGATCAATGAATTACAATGTCTATAAAGTATGATCATGTAAAGTCTCATGGCAATCCTCGTAATATTGCCTATTGCCATGAGATTCCTAACGGTGCAAAGCTTTCTATTTTATGGCTCAGTGGCTATTGTTCAGTTATGAATAGCACAAAAGCTAGTGCTATTTCTGAATGGGCTCAAAAAGAATCCATAGAAATGATACGTTTTGATTATTCAGGATTAGGTAAAAGTGAAGGAGAATTTGCAACAGCAAATCTTTCACAATGGCTTGATGAAGCATTATTGATTTATCAAAAAATTCAACATCGCCCAACGATCATCATCGGATCTTCTATGGGTGCTTGGTTAGCATTACGATTAACAGAAACATTACAACGCTCACATCAAACGCAACCAAAAGCATTATTACTATTAGCACCCGCTGTAGACTTTACACATGAAATCTTACTCAAAAAGTTACCAAAAGATTTATTGGGCCAATTAGAAAATCAAGGAGTCATAGCCATTCCTTCGCAATATGATGAGGAACCTTTAAAATTTTACCAACAATTTATTCAAGATGCTCAGCAACATAGATTATTGAACCACCCAAGCATAATTACAACACCCATAACTATCATTCATGGTGAACAAGATCATGATATCCCCATAATGTTAGGTATCAAAGTTGCTGCACATTTTAAAAACACACAACTCTTCACCATTAATGATGGCGAACATAGATTATCTCGAGCCCAAGATCTTCAATTTATTCTTAATACCTTAAAAAATTTAATATCATAAATAAAATTGTGAAATTTACAGTAATTTACTACGATATTCTATTGTTTAATTATAAAATTCGTTATAATCGTCTAAGTTAAATTTTTTGATACTTTGGGAGGTTTTATGAACTCATATTATGGCCAAGATAATAACTTGGTTCACACGCAAGAGAGTGCGTTAGCAGCGAATAAAATTATTCGTCAGGCTTATGCTTTAGTTGGCTTATCTCTCATTCCTACAGCTATTGGTGTTTGGGTCGGATTCATGATGAATGGGCTCCTAGTCAATATCATGCGCTCTAGTCCATTTATCTATTTCATCGGTGTTATGGCGGTATTCTATGGCTTGATTTTTATGATTGAAAAAAATCGTCGAAATAGTATGGGCATTGCTTTAATGTTTGTATTCACATTTGGCATGGGCTTTATGTTACAACCATTATTAGCAACTGTAGGATCAATGAGCAATGGCGTTAATTTAATCAGTACTGCTGTTTTTGGAACTGCTGCGATTTTTGTTGGCTTGGCATTAGTTGGTAACAACACAAGCAAAGACTACTCATTTCTAGGCCGTTATATTGGTATCTTATTTTTTGTATTAATGGTAACGATCATCTTAAACTATTTCTTCCTACAAATGCCGATGATCTCTTTGGTTGTCTCTTTTGCAGTGATAGCATTCTCATCTATGGCGATAGTTTACCGTATCAATATGGCTGCGCGTGGTGGTGAAGATAGTTATATTTCGCTAGCGTTAGATATCTATATCTCTTTATATAATATCTTCTCTAGTTTATTAAGAATCTTAGGCATCTTTGGTGGTGATGATTAATCACAACTAAAATTGGCTTGAAAACTATAAAACCAGCCTTGGGGCTGGTTTTTGCTTATTCAAAATCACATTTATAGATTAGTAATTTCAATATTATTCCAATCCACCAAAGGCGGAAATAGCCAGTCTTTTTGGAAAGAACGAAGAGATAATGTTGGGCAAAATCCTAATTTTACTCTATTAGGTTCTTCTTGATGCAACCTACGAATCACACTGATGACCAAATCCTTATCATAACCTCGATTAATAATTTGTTTAACTGACTGACTTCTCTCTATATACAATATTAGAATTTCATCA
Organism: Wohlfahrtiimonas larvae; assembly: GCF_002006755.1. Lineage (GTDB taxonomy): Bacteria > Pseudomonadota > Gammaproteobacteria > Cardiobacteriales > Wohlfahrtiimonadaceae > Wohlfahrtiimonas > Wohlfahrtiimonas larvae. The sequence goes on from NZ_MVDO01000077.1 coordinate 49,745, forward strand.
ATGTCAGAAACTTTAGCGAGCTCTCCATTATTAAGAAAACTCTTTCTTACCATTAAATTATGCGAATATTCTAATTTTTCATAAGAAAAAATTTCTGCCTTTTTATATTTATTAATACATTCTGCTAATCCTATAACTTGCGCATAATAAACATCACTCAATGGCATAAATTCTGTAAATGCAAAACTAGATATATTCTCTTGCACTCCCATTGCCACTTCAGTTTTATGCCTACTATTCACTGGAAAAGCCTGTAAAAGTTTAGCAACTGAAATAAACATAGCTGCTTTAAAACGATCACAAGCTTCTTTCTTCCAAACATCATCCACTATATGACCACCTTGACCGATAAAGCCATGTACTAAATCATTCTCCAATTCCCAAACATATAATTTAGCCCCTAAATTATCCATAAAGGCTTTCACTTGAGATTGAATCTTTGGAGAATCAAAACGAGAACTGATATACAGGCCTGAAACATTATCCGCCCCCAAAGCTCTCATCGCGATATACAATATTACTTGGCAATTTAATGTACCATCCATCAATACCAACATTTTTTTTTCAGGCGTTTGTTCAATGAATGCTTTCATAACATATTTAATGGCCCAATATAACTCTTGCTTATAGGATTCTGGCTTTGGATAAATTGGATGATCATGATATTTTATCTGATTCATTGAAACAACAACAGAATCTTCTTCAAAAAACTTCAATAATACAGATGTTTTTCCCATTTCATTGGTAATGGATGAAGAACCTTCCAATAAAAAATCCCTTGTTACCCCCACGTGATTCACATACACAATGGGAGCATTTGTTGTTCTAGATAGTGAATGTAAACATTGTTCTCGTTCAATACTCAATTCTCGCGACCATGGAAATGCAGAACAACAGCAAAATAGGTCACAATCCACCATATCAACATCTAAAAATATTTCCTCAGATACTAAAATACCAATTCGTAAACCTTTAAAGTCAAATGTTGTTGATCCCTCACCTGATTTAAAATAACGATGTTCTGTACAAAATTTTTCTGAAGGAATGGTTGTTTTACGATGATTTCCAACAATTTTACCATCTGTCATAATTGCGATACTACTATAAAGCCCTGCATCTGTTTTCTCAGGATAACCTAATAATACAACTTCTTGAGGCTTAACATGCGCCGCTATTTGAGATAAAGCCCATTGACATGAATCTAAAAACTGATCTTTCAAAAAAAGATCATCAGCACCATAACCTGATACACATAACTCAGGAAAAATGATCAATTCCGCCCCATTTTGTTGTGCAACATGAATAGCATCTATGATGCGCTTTGTATTCGACTGAACATCACCGCCAATACTACTGACCTGCAT
>NZ_MVDO01000078.1 GCF_002006755.1 Wohlfahrtiimonas larvae
TAACCTAATAATACAACTTCTTGAGGCTTAACATGCGCCGCTATTTGAGATAAAGCCCATTGACATGAATCTAAAAACTGATCTTTCAAAAAAAGATCATCAGCACCATAACCTGATACACATAACTCAGGAAAAATGATCAATTCCGCCCCATTTTGTTGTGCAACATGAATAGCATCTATGATGCGCTTTGTATTCGACTGAACATCACCGCCAATACTACTGACCTGCATCAAACCAATCTGTAGGTTATACATCCACTTTCCTTTCACCCATTAACTCTGACAAAATTTTAATAACAACATGATTTATAAGTTTTGCCATGTTGCTAAAATTATAAATAATATCATTAATTAACTATTCTAATACTGATTTTACAAAAATTAAATAAAAATATGAGACATGAGATGATATTAATAATTATGATACTTCACAAGAATTGGTTACAATATGCGCGCTTGACTGATCAACCAAAGGTATCTTTACATGCTTGTTGAATTAACCATAGAAAACTTAGCGATCATTGAAAACTTATCATTAGAATTTGATCGCGGTCTGTCTGTCATCAGCGGTGAAACGGGCGCAGGTAAATCCATCACCGTTGATGCACTTAGTTATATTTTAGGTGGCAAAGTCGATCATAGCCTAATTAGCCATGATAAAAGCCAGTGTAATTTGGTAGCACACTTTGATGTTTCTGATATTCCTAAAGCCAAAACATGGTTACAAGAACAGCTCATTGAATCAGAAGATGGCGAGTGCATTATTCGTCGAGTGATTAATAAAGAAGGCCGCTCAAAAAACTATATCAATGGTCAATCCATGCCTTTACATGCACTTAAAAGTCTAGGTGAATTGCTGATTGATATTCATGGACAACACGCTCATCAATCCTTAGTCAAAGATGGCCATCAACGGGAATTATTAGACCAATATGCAGAAACTGAAAGTGAATTAATAAAGTTACAAATTTTATCCAAAGAAATTCGTCAACGAACTGAACAGCTCCATCAACTTAAAAATCGAGATGATTCGATGCGTGAACGTATTGATTTTTTAAACTTTCAACTTCAAGAATTTAAAAATATTTCTCCTAAACAAGGAGAATGGGAAAGTATACTAGAACAACACAATGAGGCGAGTCATGCTGAAGAATTTCAAGATGGTATTCAAAAATGCTTAAATTATTTAAATGATGATCGTGGCGTTTTAACTCAATTAAATCGTATTGGCCAACAGCTCACAACTTTGGCTAAATTGGATGATAAATTTAAGAGCTATGCAGATATGATCAATGAAGCAGATATCCTCTGCTCTGAAGTTGCCAATGATCTCAATCGCATGGATAACACGGAAGTGGATGAAAAAACTTTAATGCAGTTGGAATCTCGTATGCGAGAACTCAATGACTTAGCAAGAAAACATCGCGTTGAGCCTGAAGAATTACTCACAAAACAGCAAGACATTGAAACTGAAATTGCCTCACAATTTTTATCCGATGAAGCAATCGAAGATTTAGAAAATGAGTTAAAAGAATATCAAATTAAATGGCAAAAAATCGCAGATAAAATTACCCAAAAACGTCAAAAAGCTATCATCATTCTCAATAAACAAATCACAAATGCAATGCAAGGTTTATCTATGACAGGTGGCGCGTTTGATATCCGCTTGCATCCTGAAAAAAGCTTTGGGCCTCATGGTCAAGAAAATGTGGAGTTCCATGTTCGCTCAAATCCTGGTATGCCATTTTATCCATTGGGAAAAGTTGCTTCAGGTGGTGAGCTTGCACGTATTAGCTTAGCCATCTCTGTCATTTTAAGTATGAAATCTTCTCTACCCACTTTAATCTTTGACGAAGTAGATACCGGCGTTGGTGGTGCGGTTGCGGAGATGATTGGCAAACATTTACAAGAGTTGAGCGAGGGCCGCCAAGTTTTTTGTGTCACACATTTACCACAAGTGGCAAGCTTTGGGCATCACCATTTTGCTGTTGCCAAAACAAAATCTGACAATCACACTGAAACACAGATCAAAAAATTATCCAAAGAAGAACGGGTACAAGAAATCGCAAGAATGCTAGGCGGTGTTAAACTAACAGAAGCAACCTTCAACCATGCTCGCGAAATGCTAACAGCTAGCCATTCACTATGAAAAATTATTTAAAATGGTTCAGCTATCTTATTATATTTGTACTGATTCTAGGCGGAGTCGGATCTGCCATTTATTACAAGGATCGCTTGTGGCTCATTCCAAAATACTTTGAGCGTGGCACAACATCACCTTCTGATGTCATACCACAAAAAAGTACAATTTCACTCGAAAATCGAGCCAAAGAAGCTTATGAATATGCCAGAACTCATGACATGGATTTAGATCACGCTGTACTCATAGATTTTTCTCGTCATTCAGGCAAAAATCGTTTCTTTGTATGGAGTTTTAAAGAGAATAAACCTGAAATTGAAAGCTTAGTGGCACATGGTTATGGCAATACAGGCTTTGAAAGCACCAATCAAAAGATTATCTTCAGTAATCAACCCAATAGCTATGCTTCTTCTTTAGGTAAATACAAGCTTGGTGCTCGTGCTTATAGTAAATGGGGTATCAATGTCCATTATAAAATGCATGGCTTAGAAAAGACTAATAGCAATGCTTTTAGTCGTTACATTGTGCTACATTCCTACAAATCCATCCCCAATGAAGAAACGTATCCAAATTACTTACCCTTAGGATTTAGCCAAGGTTGCCCTGTTGTGGATGATGAAACCATGCGAAAGGTAGATAGTCTCCTACAAACTAAGAAAAAACCTGTTTTATTATGGATATATTATTTAGAATAATATTTGATCTTACAATTAACTCATTATTATCATAATGAGTTATTATAG
>NZ_MVDO01000079.1 GCF_002006755.1 Wohlfahrtiimonas larvae
CTCCTACAAACTAAGAAAAAACCTGTTTTATTATGGATATATTATTTAGAATAATATTTGATCTTACAATTAACTCATTATTATCATAATGAGTTATTATAGTATAACCCCTCTCTAAAACTTAACAAAAATTAACAAAATTATTTACCCTAATCCTAATCATTGGTATAATTTTTATTAATCAACCAATATATTGACCGTATAATGAGGTATGGCTTTGAAAAATAATAAAGGATTTAGCTTAATAGAATTAATGATTGTTGTTGCAATTATTGGTATTCTTGCAATGATTGCAATGCCATCATATCAAGAATATGTTGCTAGAACATATGTAACAGAAGGATTATCTGTCGCCACCTCAGTTCAATCTTCAATGATTGACCATTACATTTCTAATGGATCTTTTGTATATAAACATGCTTCTGGTGGTTCTAATGGCACATCAAATATTAACGATACCTATGGCATTGCTCCCCCGGAATCCTTTGCACATAATGCGATCACAAGGGTAGCAACAGGTACATGGTGGAATCCAATGGGTATCACTATAGAATATTCTAAAGATAAATTAGGTTTATCTAACAGGCTTCCTGCCAATCAAGTCCCGAAAATCATGTTAGTACCATCTCCAACCAATGTTGAGTCTGACATATATTTACAAAGCACTGGTGCAAACTGGAAAGGTGGTAGCATCACATGGCAATGCTATTATATGTTTATGCCTAGAATCATTGCACCAGCAAATTGCCAAGAAGCTGCAAAAGATTTCTCAACATGCTCTGGCACTAATAGGTGTTAAAAATAAAATCACTAAAGTAATTGCATGACAATGATGGCAATTGGTGGAATAGCCATCACTATAGCAGGAAAGATCATACCTTTTTTATATGAGCTACCACGCTCAACTGAATACTTACCACCTTGCTTCATAACGCTCACTGTTGCAAAGCCATATAAAATAGCCGCAACAACCCCAATGACATAATACATCCACATAACAATTCTCCTTAATAAAAAACCATTGGCCCAACCCCACAAACCAATGGTTTTACTGTTACTTATGAGCCATTAGCCCATGCAATTATTCCCATTCAACTGTTGCAGGCGGCTTACTTGTAATATCATAAACAATACGGTTCACATGCTTAACTTCATTCACTAAACGCACAGAAATTTTCTGTAGAACATCCCATGGAATGCGTGCAAAATCTGCAGTCATGCCATCTACTGATGTGATCGCACGAATTGCTAACGTATAATCATATGTACGAGTATCACCCATTACGCCAACACTTTTTAAGCCTGTCATCACTGTGAAGTACTGCCAAATATCACGATCTAAACCTGCTTTTGCAATTTCTTCACGGAGAATAAAATCACTGTCACGCACGATTTCTAATTTCTCTTCTGTGATGTCACCCAAAATGCGAATCGCTAAACCTGGACCTGGGAATGGCTGGCGCCATACTAAATGAGCGGGCATACCTAATTCTTCACCCAATAGGCGCACTTCATCTTTAAATAAAGTATTTACAGGTTCGATCAATTTAAACTTCATATCTTCAGGTAAACCGCCCACATTGTGGTGAGATTTAATAGTTTGCGCTGTTGCGGTACCACTTTCAATAATATCTGTGTACAAAGTTCCTTGTGCTAAGAAATCAATGTCTTTTAACTTTTCTGACTCTTCATCAAATAGGTAAATGAATTCATTGCCAATGATTTTGCGCTTTTGTTCTGGATCAGAAACACCTGCCAATTTACTTAAGAAACGTTCTTTAGCATCTACTTTAATGATGTTTAAACCAAACTTACCGCTTAAATTATTCATCACTTCATCTGCTTCACCTTTACGCAACATACCGTGATCGACAAATACACACGTCAATTGTGAACCGATTGCTTTATGCAATAAAACGCCCACAACGCTTGAATCCACACCACCTGATAATGCTAACAAAACCTTCTTATCACCAACTGTTTCGCGAATTGCTTTCACTTGCTGATCGATAAAATTTTCCATTTTCCAATCACCTGCACATTGGCAAACATTCAACGTGAAGTTTTTCAATAAATCAAAACCTCTTTCTGAATGTTGTACTTCTGGATGGAACTGAACACCAAACCACTGCTTAGCTTTATTTTCCATCGCAGCAATCGGGCAATCACTACTTGTTGCGATCACTTCAAAGCCTGCTGGAACTTGAGTTACTAAATCGCCATGACTCATCCAAACAGTATGTTCTTCAGGCAATCCTTGTAATAAAATTGCATCTTTAATTGTATGTTTTAATACTGCTTTACCATATTCACTATGATCAGCCTTAGAAACTTTACCACCCATTGAATCAGACATTAATTGCATGCCATAACAAATACCCAACACAGGAATGCCTAAATTGAAAATTTCCATATCAATCTTGAAGGCATCTTCTGCATAAACACTGTTAGGCCCACCCGATAAAATAATGCCT
>NZ_MVDO01000008.1 GCF_002006755.1 Wohlfahrtiimonas larvae
ATTCAATCCTTTGATTGCACCATCCCAACTATGCGTTAAGATTAGGCTACCTAAATTAGGTACAGCAATTGAAAAATCATTGGTGCGTGTTTCGGCATTAGGGATTGCAAATAATGTTAAAGCTGCGGGTTGTTCAGTTTCCCAGATCGCTTCAATAGCAGCTAATTTATCAGGCTGATGTTTGAAGACTAATAAACCAGAAGCATCCCCCACAAATATCTGTAGAGGGATTAAAAATGCAGCAACAATAACGCCTACATGCATGGCCTTTTTAGTGGCTTGAGATTTATCGCCTTTCATCATTTTGTATGCAGAAATACCGGCAACAATAAAGGTTGCTGTTAAGCCGGAGGCCAATAGCATATGTGCTAAGCGAACAATAAAACTTGGGTTAAAAATAACTTCCATCCAACTAGTGACATGAGCCTTGCCATCTATCATTTCAAAGCCAGCCGGTGTTTGCATCCATGAATTTAATGCAATAATCCAAAAGGCAGAGAAGGTTGTGCCGATGGCGACCAAGGCTGTTGAAATATTATGCACACGTTGTGACACACGTTTTTGACCAAATAGCATAACACCTAAGAATGTCGCCTCTAGGAAAAAGGCTGTTAATACTTCATACCCTAATAATGGTCCTGCAATGTTGCCAACAGTTTCCATAAAGCCGGGCCAATTTGTGCCAAATTGGAAACTCATTGTGACACCTGTTACAACACCGATTGCAAAGCTTAGTGCGAAAATCTTCACCCAAAAATTATAAGCACTGAGCCAAGATGGGTCTTGTGTTTTTTGATAGCGGAGTTTGAAGAATAGGAGAATCCAAGCAAGTGCGATATTGATACTTGGGAAGATTATATGGAATGTGATGTTGATGGCGAACTGTATTCTGGCCATAATTATTGGATCGAGTTCCATGATTGACCTGCCTTTTGATTAGGAAGTGAGAATGGAAAATATTATAAAAGATTTTTTACAAATATTAAGTTTAGAAAAAGCGCTTTTATTGTAACTATATGATTTTTTAGTTATTTAATATTTTTATATGAGCAATATTTATCTAATTTATGTTTAAATTTGGCTTAAAAACTTAAATAAAAATGACTTTTTAGATTTTTATCATACAAAGTCAAAATTAATAAATATGTTTTATGACTCAAATCATTTTTAAATTTTGTCGTTCTAAATTTGATAATCAGACGTTGATTAGGTTTATTAAACTTTATTTTTATTAAGATATTGTTATAGTAACAGCGCATTTTTCCATTATCCCAGAGGGCAACGAATGAAGTTACTGCCGATTGAAGAAATTGCTACAAAAATTAATCTCTCTTCAGATTATTTAACATCTCATGGTAAATACGCCGCCAAAATTAACCTAAAAAGCATTGATCCTATAGCCAAACAAGGCAAACTCATCCTAGTTACTAGCACAACACCAACACCACAAGGTGAAGGTAAAACTGTGACCACAATCGGCATCAGTGAAGCTTTGAATTACATTGGTGAAAAAGCAATCGCATGTATTCGTCAGCCAAGTTTAGGGCCTGTATTTGGTCAAAAAGGTGGGGCAGCTGGCGGTGGGCAAGCAGAAGTCGTGCCAATGGAACAATTGAATCTTCATTTAACAGGTGATATTCATGCATTAACTTCAGCGCATAATTTAGCATCGGCAGCTTTAGATGCGCGTCTATTTCACGAGAATCGTTTGCGTGATCGCTTTACTGAAAAAAGTGGATTACCACGTTTAAATATTGATAAAAATGCCATCGTTTGGCCACGTGTTGTGGATCATAATGATCGTGCACTGCGTGACATTTACGTGGGTAAAATGGCAGAGAACTTAGAAAATGTTCATCCAGCGGCATTTGATATCACAGCGGCTTCTGAATTGATGGCTATTTTGGCGCTCAGTAAAAATTTACAGGATTTAAGGCAACGCATCGGCAAAGTTGTCTTAGCTTATGATATGAATGGCAGGGAGATTACAGCAGAAGATTTAGAAGTTGCGGGTGCAATGACGGCGATTTTACAAAAAGCCATCGAACCAACTTTAATGCAAACAACGGAAAATACACCTGTTATTGTACATGCAGGCCCGTTTGCAAATATTGCGCACGGCAACTCTTCCATCATTGCTGATGATATTGCATTGTCATTAGCTGATTATGTGGTGACAGAAGCAGGTTTTGGCTCTGATATGGGTATGGAAAAATTCTTTAATATTAAAGCACGTACAAGTGGTGTTTTTCCTTCTTGTATTGTGGTTGTAAGCACAGTAAAAAGCATCAAAGCAAATTGTGTCACAGACAATCCTACTGCAATCGAGATGTTAGAATGTGGTGCGCGTAACTTAGGCTGGCATATTCATAATGCGAAACGCTATGGTTTACCTGTGATCGTTGCGATCAATGCATTTCCAAATGATACAGTGGAAGAACTGGCATTCATCAGATCTTTTGCGTTAGAAAATGGTGCGGTGGATTGTGAGATCAGTAATGCTTATGCAGAAGGTGGTAAAGGCGCAAGTATATTAGCAGAGAAGATTGTGAAAGCCTGTGAGAGCGATCAGAAAGCGCAATTATTATATGGTGATGACTTGAACCTGCAAGAGAAAATTTTCGCTGTGGCGAGCACTTATGGCGCAACTGAAGTGGACTATTCACCAGAAGCTATGGCAATTTTACAAAAATTAGAAGCAGAGGGTTATGGAAATTTACCTGTTTGTATTGCTAAAACGCCAGCATCCATTAGTCATGATCCAAAAATTAAAAATGTACCTGCGCCATTTATTTTACCTGTAAAAACATTACAGTTGGCAAAAGGAGCAGGATTCATTAAAGTGTTATTAGGCGATGTGATGACGATGCCAGGATTGGGATTGAATCCTGCCTATCGTAACATCGATATCGATGAGGATGGCAATATTGTAGGGTTATAATTATGAAAAGAGATCCTAGGTTAATTGAGTTTTCAAGAGAGCACCATAGCGCTTTAAAGTTGGGTTTGTTGATTAAAAATAGTGATGATTTACCGCTATTAATTAAAGAGATCAAAAAAGCTAAAGGGATGTTATTGAATCATTTTGCTGAAGAAGAAACAGATTTATTGAGCATTATGAATGAAATGAATAGCCCAAATTTGGTCGCTCAATTTGAGAGTGATCATAAACAATTAAGAGCTTATTTACATCAATCTGAGTTGGCTTTGGACGATGTCAAAGCATTTGGTGCTTTGCTCACAAGCCATTCACGATTTGAAGAAAAAGAGCTCTTTCAGGCGATTCAAGCCTATTGGGCGGAAACGGAAACAGGCAATCAATAAATTAAAGCTCCTTCGGGAGCTTTTTTAATCATCGCTACTTGAACCGCTATCACAAGAAGAATCATCCGAGCTTGATGAAGATGAGTCGTTATCACTGTTCTGGTCAAGCTAAACAGGACACTTTTATTTGAGACTTTTCAAATGTAAATGGACTCATTCCATTATTGAGATTACAGCTCAACGTCATCAGCGTATGAATGACATATTTCATGATCAAGATACATGTTTAGATATTTATGCGCCATTAGATGCGGATATTTCAGATGAATCACGGCCAACAGCTAAAACAGGTGTTGCATTGGGAATTTTAAATTTATGTTCTGGTTCAGGCATTAAAATTATAGATAAGCGCGAAGAAATGAGTAATAGCGATGTCCCATTCTTATATTATGTAGGGAAAGCCCGTCGTAGGAAATTTCATGCAGGCATTCATCGTAATGCGGCATACAGTGATTGGAAAGAATTAGGTGTTGTGGCAGAGGATGGAATTTTTAATTTATTTTATACACAATCTGATCGTGCATATAGTGGTGAGATGATGGTAGGCGATTCAGCGTTATATAAGCTCAATTTAGAATTTTCTACTTTGTACGCAGGGCATCGTATTAATGCTAAACCAGTTGCCCCTAATAAGATTGAAATGGTGATTGTAGAATCCAGTGATGATTTGCATAGTAATAATTTTAGTCATGAACAGTTTATAATGTTTGATTAATGGTAAGTAGATAGAATAGTTGGATTATTAATTATTGGTAATTTGGTTGGTAAATAAATTTTTAAATTAATTTAATTATTATATATCAATATGATATTGGTTATTAGAGAATCCCGCTACCTCCGCCAAGTATATGATTAAGCCCTTATTTTTGAACTGCCCCTATAAACTTGGACAGTTTATAAATTATTAAGACAAGGACTGATTTCGATATTCTATCGGACTTAGCCCTTTTAGTTTGAGCTTAATTCGATCATTATTGTAATAATTGATGTACTCATGAATCTCTTTCTCTAATTGATCAACCGATTCAAATTTTTTCATATGAAAACATTCTGATTTCAAAATACCAAAGAAGTTTTCAATCACAGCATTATCATAACAGTTACCCTTGCGAGACATACTTTGCCTAATTTTATGATCTTTTAATGATTGTTGATACTGTTTCATTTGATATTGCCATCCTTGATCAGAGTGTAAAATCAATTGATTACGACCGATCTTATGCAACTTTAAATAATCCAATGCTTTATTTAGCATTTTGCCAACTAATTCATATTTTGGATGTCTAGTGATTTCATAGCTGATAATCTCTTGATTATATAGATCTAGAATCGGGGACAAATACAGCTTTTCACCATTCACTTTAAACTCTGTCACATCAGTCGCCCATTTCTGATTCGGTTTTGTGGCTTTAAAATTACGCTTCAAAATATTCTTCGCTATTTTTCCAACTTTTCCTTTATAAGATTGGTATTTCTTCGGTCTTACTAAAGATTTAAGATTCAGTAATCGCATGATTCTTTGAACTTTTTTATGGTTAATGGGGAAATTTTTTTGTAATATCGCAGTGATGCGACGATAACCATATCGACCTTTATGCTCATGAAAAAGGTCTGTTATCCTTGCTTTAAGGCTTTCATTTGAATCAGGCTTAGCCAATACTGCCTTATGATAGTAATAAGTGCTTTTGGCTAGATTCATGATTTTGAGCAAAGTTGCTAAGGCGTGTTTTACTTTGAGATCTTCTGCAATGATTGTTTGCGCCTGAGCGCTTCTTCCTTCTCGTCCAATTCCTGAAACTTTTTTAATACATCATTCTCCGTACGAAGATAGGTTAATTCAGCTTGAAGTTGGTCTATCAACTTTTCTTGTTCAATGCGATTATCGGGCTTCTTGGGCAATCTCATCTTTTTAGGTCTTCCTTTTTGATGTGGTTCAAGTGCACTCAAACCACCTTCTTTAAACAGAGTTTGCCATTCTAATATAGAAGTAAATGCTGGAATATTAAAATATGAAGCAGCTTCGCGGGCAGAGTAATAATGATCTGACATAAACTTCAATACATAATGTTTAAATTCAGCAGAATATAATCGTTTTGTTGTTCTTGGCTGAATCCCTGATTGACCATGATATTGATAGGCCTTGACCCACTTTTTAATGGTGGATTGATCAATATTAAAATGATCAGCTGTAGAGCTATATCCATTTCCTTTTTGATAAAACTTAATAACTTTTAATTTTAAATCAAAAGAATACTTCGCCATATAAAAACACCCCAAAGTTGTGTCCAACTTTTGGGGTGCAGTTCACAAGGGTGGAGTTTTTTTATATATAGTGTTTTTTAGTTGCTTATTGAATATATTTTGTTAATACTTAAATAAATATTTTTGATTGTTATTAATAATTAATGATAAGCGAGTCAATATGGATTATTTGCATGGATCAGATTTAAAAGCCATTTTGCACAGTAAACGCGCCAACATTTTCTATTTAGAGCATTGCCGAGTGATGCAAAAAGATGGCCGAGTTTTATATCTCACAGAAGCGAAAAAAGAGAATCAGTATTTTAATATTCCGATTGCCAATACAACTGTAATTTTATTGGGTACGGGCACATCAGTGACGCAAGCTGCCATGCGAATGTTGGCAAGTGCAGGTGTTTTGGTAGGATTTTGTGGCGGTGGCGGCACACCATTATTTATGGGAGCGGAGATCGAATGGCTCACACCACAAAGTGAATATCGTCCCACTGAATATATGCAAGGCTGGATGCGATTTTGGTTTGATGATGATCAACGCTTAGTTGCTGCAAAAAGCTTTCAACAAGCAAGAGTTGATTTTATCCGCCGAACTTGGGCAAAAGATAGAGATTTAAAAACAGAAGGTTTTAACATTGAGGCGCTTGATATTATACAAGCGCTTCATTTTTTTGAGCGTAGAATTCCTGAGTTAATTAAAGTAGGTGATCTGTTATTGGCAGAAGCACAGATGACAAAGCAACTGTATAAAGTTGCAGCAATTAATACGAATTATCAGAATTTTAGTCGCAATCATGGTGAAAGTGATCTGGCTAATAATTTTCTAAATCATGGAAACTATTTAGCTTATGGCTTGGCAGCTTGTACATTGTGGGTTTTAGGCATTCCGCATGGCTTTGCTGTGATGCATGGTAAAACTCGGCGAGGCGCTTTGGTCTTTGATGTGGCAGATTTAATTAAAGATGCCATTGTGCTGCCTTGGGCTTTTATTTGTGCCAAAGAAAATGCAACGGAACAAGAGTTCCGTCAGCAAGTTTTACAGAAATTCACAGAGCATAAATGTTTGGATTTTATGTTTGATCAAGTCAAAGGGATTGCCTTGAGAAATTGGCAGGCAGAAGGCGGTGAAACATTATGATGGTTACTTTTGTAAGTCAATGTGAGAAAAAATCTCTCGCTAAAACAAGAAGAGTTCTGGATGCTTATGCCAATCGTATTGGTGACAATGTATGGCAAACCATCATCACAGAAGAAGGGCTTTTGATGGTGAAAAAGTTGCTCCGCAGAACAGCTAGCAAAAATACAGCAGTCAGCTGCCACTGGATTCGATCCCGAAGGAGAAGTGATTTATTATGGATTGTTGGGAATCGTAATAAATTTAATAGTGAAGGGATTGTGCCGGTGAATGTTACTCAAAAAGAATTATTAACGGATGTGATAACTATGAAAGCAAAACAAGATCAATTATATGCCAATACACATTTACAATTATTAGCTGAGCATCTGTTTGCAGTAGGCTATTTGTCTGAAAGACTTTTTAAAAATACTGTTAACAATGAAGAGAAAAATAATTTAGCTAATATTGCTTATTTAGCAGGTTGTTTGCATGATATAGGTAAGATTGATCCCAATTTTCAAAATTGGGTAAGAAATGATAAGCGCAAAGATACTGGTGAAGACGGTCAACATATTGATGTTAAAAAAGAGTTTTCATTTGAAAACTATCCTAGACATAATGAAATTTCTGCGATGCTGCTTAATTTTTTTGAAGATCAATTAAAAAGTTTGAATATTATTCAAAAAGAAGCACTGAATCATATTGTCTATTGGCACCATGCGAAGCCTTTTAGGAAAAAAGATGATTTTGACAATATATTTAAAGCTTATGAGTATTTTAGAAAGCAGATTACAGAAGAAGAGTGGCAAAATTTTACTACTCAGATATTGGTGGTATTAGAATCTGTCAATCATTTGGCTGATCAATATGGCGAAACAAATATTTTGAATTCTAAACTATTATGGGAAATGAAAAATGTTAATGAGCATTTAGAAAACTTTGAGTATTCTGCTAAAGGTAAAAGTTTTGCTGAATTTAAAAGTTATTCTGAATTAGATAGTTTTGATAAGCTTAGAAATAAAATTGATAAAAATGCTTACAATAATTTATTACGTGCCTGCATCATTAGTGCTGATCGCATTGTCTCTTCAAAGAGTTCAGAGGATTTATCAGAATATATTCAATCAGGAAGGTTATTGGAATGGATTGAGAATGTAACAGAAGAGCAATCTTTATTAAATGTGCATTTAGAGGCAGCATCTACAGTTTTCCCTATGAGCGAACGCACTCAATTACAAAATAATGTTGCGCTTCAATTGAGTCAAAAAAAATCTATACCTGTGTTAGCAGGTCCTGCGGGTTGTGGTAAAACAAGAATTGCTTTGGAGTGGGCAAGATTACAAAAAGCTGAAAAAATTATTTGGGTTTGCCCGCGTGTACAAGTGTGTCAGGGGATTTTTGAAGAATTAACGAAAGAATATTTACCTGATGCAGATATTGAAATCTTCACAGGTGAGTTTAAATACACAAATGAATGGGGCAAAGAAACTGATGAGAAGGATTGTTTTTCAGGAGATGTTGTTGTTACAACCATTGATCAAATTCTAGGATCAATTGTAACGCACACCAATGTAGATGGCTTGTTGCCATTTATGAATGCTCATGTAGTATTTGATGAGTATCATGAATATTTACCAATGGAGATTTTTAATTTACTGTTTGCTGAATTAATTGCAAATAAAAATATGCATGCTGATTATCAAAAGAAAGCTTTATTGGTTTCTGCAACGCCACATTACTATTATCTAGAAAATATTTTAGGATTAAAACAAGATGATGTGGTAGAAATGGCATCCTTTAATCATAGTAACTATCAAATACAATTTATAGATTATGATTATGGAAGCATAGTTAATAATCCTTTTTATAAAAAATATGATAATCAGACTTTTATTATCAGTAATACAGCCTTGACGGCACAATTAGGCTTTATCTACCAAAGAGAGAATGAAAATAGCATAGTCTTTCATGCTAAATTTAAAAAAAGTGATAAAAAAGAATTGTTTAATGAAGTATATGACGCTTTTAAAAAGGAAGGAACACAAAAATATGATGTATTGAGAAGTGGGCCAATTGTGCAAGCCTCATTGAATATTTCAGCTGATGCTATGCTTACTGAAATGACATCCCCTGAAAATATGCTTCAACGTTTGGGAAGATTAGATCGCTTTGGAAAGAATAGTGCGGTTAATATTTTATCAGTCGCAATTACAGAGCATGTGAAAAATGGTAAACAGTTGGGTGCTGGAAAATTTTTAAATACATTAAATAGTTTGCAAACAACTAAATCTTGGTACGATTATTTGCAAAATGAGCTGGGGAATAACACTTTTCAGTTAACTCAATTGTATGAGTTATATCGAAAATTTTATGATTCAGAGATAGGTAAAATCAGTGCTCAACAAGATTTAGAAAAGGCTATTAAACAGAGTATTCATTTGATCGGTAATAAAGTTTCTGAACCAAGAGTAATCGTGAAAACTCAAAAACAGGAACAGAAAAGTAAGATTAGTCGTCACTCTTTGCGTGGTGATAGCCGTTTTGTACAATTAGCAAAATTAGATCTTGAAGATTATACCAATCCAATATTTTTAAATGAATATGCTTATCATCCTCCTGTTGATGATATTAGTGATTATGATAATTTAACAGAATCATTATCTATTATAAGAGATTCTGGTCTTGTGGATCATTTGGCTGCAAAACATGGCAGGATTGATCCCAGTCATCCTATGAAAGGTATTCCTGCAACTAAAATGACATTGAGAAAACAGATGTTAGAAGGCGGGTCATGTAATGCAGAATATCCTTTATATTTAAGTTATATTCAAGATGATTTAGATAAGATTAATGAACCAAGACACAACCATGCAGTTTATTATGCTATTTGTAATCAGCAAGCAATAGGAATGATTGCGATTGATAAATTAGAAGTATTTAAAAATAATCTATAAGGAGAAAATAATGAGTAAAGTTACTGGTATTAAAAGTGTTGATTTTAAAGTAAAAGCTTTTGGTTATGGCGTTGTGAATTGGAATGGCCCAACAACATTAGCCGGTGATGATGGAAGAACAACGGTTGATAATCATACCTTACCTAAATTACGAGGATTTACACCTTATAGCGGTAAAAAGAAAGAAGAAACTGGCTATCAATACCGTAAAGAAGCATCTAATATTGATTTTAATGAAAATCCTTTGTATATCAGTCAAAACTGTGTGCGCCATCACTTATTTAGAGAACAATCTTATGATTTGCATTATGCGAAAGATAAAAATCTAGCAGATGTTTTAGCCTCTATTACAGGTTTAGTTCGCGGTTATGTTGTGCCATCTAGTCAATGTAAGCGTACAAGTCCATTATTAATTACTGATTTTGTTGATCAACTGGGTAATGGAAATTTTGAACAATTATCTAATGCTAGTTCCAGTGAAGAAGTGATAGATAAAGATGGCCAAAAAACTTATAAACGTGGTGAAAACTCTATTTTTTCAAAAACAACTTTTGGTGATACTGAGTATGAAGCTTATGGATCAATCAGTATTGAACAGTTAGAGTTTATTTCATTAGATAAAAAATTTGATCGAGCATCTATGATTATCAAAGAAGGCGAAGGTGAAAAAATTGCAGAGCAAGTTGCAGTATTTATTCAATCATTAGATCCATCTCGTACGCCTAAAGCAATTTTTCATAAAAACTATGTTCGTAAAGGTACAATTTTTGAAGAAGGTGAAGTTGGAATTTTATTAGATAATACTGCGATCGATATTTTAGTGAAAGAAACTTTGAGAATGATTCAGGATTTATCTATTAGACAAGCAAAAGGTTATATGTATGTTGATAGCTTGGAAGTGGATTATAACGATAGTAATAAAATGATGCGCATTAAACGAAATCCCGATGAAGTTAATTCAGAGCCACAAAGCGAGTATGCAGTTTATTTTGAGGAAAAATAAGGAGGATTTATGCAAATCATTATTGATTACGAATCCTCATGGAGAAACTCTTTTTTAGATGGTTCCAATAATGAAGCCTTGCCTAAAAATGGGCGGAAATTTATTGCTTCTATGACGGAATTAAAAAAAGATGGTAATTTCAAACAACATCAAATTACAAAAGATACTGTAATGGGGATTTTGAACCGTTTGATTGGTGATCAACGAAAGTTATATCAAGCAAGAAGTGATCAAAATTATTACTTTAAAAATATTGAAGCAACTTTAAAAGATTCAGATATTAAAGATCAGATATATTCTTCGGAAGAAGAAATGATCTTTTTAAGAAATATTTCAGGTAGTACAGATCAAAATGCTTTTACTGGAATGATTAAAGCTAAAGATGCTGCTTTTAATAGTGAGTTTTCTCAGCAATTGTGGGGAGTTCTTTTTTTATCTTTAGAGAATGTAGTTAGATTTATTTTGGATAATCATTTAGATTTAAATTCTGTACCTATGAATTTAGATCCTATTATTGTAATTAATCAATTAGAAGAGTTGAATGGTATTAAAACTATAGAACTTGAAGGTGATAATGAACGTGCTTATCACAAGGTACAAAGCATATTTCCTGATGTTGATTTTAAGTTATCTACGAAAGGATTATTTACACCAGTTAGCTTTTATACAGCTGCACTTTATATTCAGTTAGCATATTTAAATCAGAAGTATGATTTATCTGAAGTTATGACTAA
>NZ_MVDO01000080.1 GCF_002006755.1 Wohlfahrtiimonas larvae
ATATTCACTATGATCAGCCTTAGAAACTTTACCACCCATTGAATCAGACATTAATTGCATGCCATAACAAATACCCAACACAGGAATGCCTAAATTGAAAATTTCCATATCAATCTTGAAGGCATCTTCTGCATAAACACTGTTAGGCCCACCCGATAAAATAATGCCTTTTGGTGCTAACTTTTGAATTTCTGCTGCAGTTGTTGTATGAGGAATCAATTCGGAAAAGACACCAATTTCACGAATACGGCGCGCGATCAGTTGATTATATTGGCTACCAAAATCTAAAACGACTATATTTTCCATCGTATTTCCTTATGCTATATCTTCTATGTAACTGCAAAACCAATATTATATCGGATTTTTCTGCATTTTTATTCATTTAAATGAGGAAAATTTATATATCACAGAGTCTTTATAGATCTACTCCCTTAAAATTAAAACAAATAAAACATATATGTTTTAACAAAAACATGCATATCAAGATATAATTTTGTTATAGTATTGATGACACATTCTTACTGAGGAGATTTCAATGAGTCACATGAAAAATAATGGATTTTCAACCGAAACACAGCTCACTCAATTAGGTAGAGATCCATCCAAACAAATGGGTTTCGTGAATGGTCCTGTATATCGTGGCTCTACAGTTGTTTATCCAACGCTTGATGATTTAGATCACCGCCGCTCAACATTCACTTATGGCACAGCTGGCACACCAACTATCCGTGATTTAGAAACTGCATGGACAGCATTGACAGGCGGGGCTGGTACTGTTTTGTCACCTTCTGGATTGGGTTCTGTGGCTTTAGCCTTATTAACCACATTAAAAGCTGGTGATCATCTACTAATGCCAGATTCTGTCTATTCACCAAGTCGTACATTTTGCGATCAATTTTTAAAGAAAATGAATGTGGAAACCACATATTATGATCCTATGATTGGTGAAAATATCCGCTCATTAATTAAAGAGAATACAACTGTACTATTCCTAGAATCTCCTGGCTCTCAAACTTTTGAAGTACAAGATATCCCAGCATTAACACAAATCGCCAAAGCACATAATATTACAACAATTATCGATAATACATGGGCAACACCACTATTCTTTGATGCACACAAACATGGCTGTGATCTCTCACTCGAAGCTGGCACAAAATATTTAGGTGGGCATTCTG
The DNA here is from genome assembly GCF_002006755.1 of Wohlfahrtiimonas larvae. GTDB lineage: Bacteria > Pseudomonadota > Gammaproteobacteria > Cardiobacteriales > Wohlfahrtiimonadaceae > Wohlfahrtiimonas > Wohlfahrtiimonas larvae. Next base: position 1,179 of record NZ_MVDO01000080.1, read on the forward strand.
ATCTATTACTTGGCATGATTTCGGCCAACGAGAAATGGTGGAAACCACTTCGTGCAACTTATGATCTATTTGCAATGTTGCCAGGTGCTGAAGATTGCTTTCTCGCACTGCGTGGATTACGCACATTACACATTCGTTTAAAGGAAGCTGAACAGCGTGCTTTAGACATCGCACAATGGTTACAAACTCAACCAGAAGTTGCTAAAGTATTGCATCCTGCACTACCCGATTGCCCTGGCCATGAGATTTGGAAACGCGATTTTACAGGTAGCTCAGGCTTATTTTCCATCATTCTTAAGCCCGAGATTGAACGCACAAAATTAGCTAATATGTTGGATCACATGCAGCTTTTCTCCATGGGTTTTTCATGGGGTGGATTTGAAAGCTTAATCACACCATTTGATTGTCGTAGCTATCGCACAGCAACAGTTTGGAACCCTAATGGCATAGCACTTCGCTTACAAATTGGATTAGAAGGCGTAGAAGATTTAAAAGCTGATCTACGCGCAGGGTTTGATCGCTTACATCAGTAATGCTTATCATTATTAGGTGATTTTTAAATATCACCTAATATATTTCTTTTAACCTAACGTTTAGTCAAATATCGAACCCATAAATTGTCACCATCTAATTTCTCAACAGATTTTAAACTAAATTCAATGGGTGGCCGAGATACTAAATTAGGTGATCTTTCAAATAATGTTGGAATACCAATGGCATCATCTAACACAGGTGCCATAACAAAACTCACTTCATCAATTAACCCAGCATTCATAAATGCACCATTAACAATGGCCCCACCTGAAACAACTAATGTATTAATATTAAATAGTTGTTGAAGTTTTTGAACAGCAAGATGAAAATTAAGAGCCTCACGATCACCCGCAAAGATAAATGAAATATTGCGTTCACGCAGGTAAGCAACATACTGCTCATTAACATCGTCCGCTAAAATTACAATAATATGAGACTCAGGTCTAACACTATATTGAATGCTATTTGTTTTCCAAGGCAACTTACCTGATGCATCCACCACAATGACAAAGTCCTTCAAATCTGTCTCTGCTACAAAGTCTTCTTTAGGATATATCGGCGTATTGGGGTTAAATTCTGGCTGCCCATTACCTGAAAAATACTCCATGGTTACACGGCCACATAACCATGCCTCTGATTTAAGTTCTAGATGGGTATGATTGTAGTTCAAAGTATGGATCTCACGACTTGGAATATCCATATAAGGTCCATAAATTTTTGCATTGATAGATGTTTCCATATGACAAATGATATAAGGACGATTCATGCTCTCTCCTAATCTTAAGACATTAAAGATATTTTTGTAAAAATGATGTGATTTTTTCTAAAGCAGGATTGACATACTGTGGTAAATCATAGAGATCAACATGTCCTGCTTTATCAATCAAAAATAATTCTTTGATGTCTGAGCCCGCTTGATTGATTAATTTTTCACTATGCCATAATGATTCTGCTCGATTCCCTGCAATCAATAATAATGGTTGTGTCAAATAGCGATCAGCCATATAAAATGCATCATAAGACAATAATTTAGCAGAAGAAGTCAAAATACCTTGACTAGGTGCATTTGCATGTTGGGCTCGATCAGTACGGTAATATTCATATGCTGAACATAAATCTGAACTTTGAACATCATCAGGATTAAAAGGTGCCCAAGGCATAAATTGTTGATTACTCCCATTAGCCTCCAATGTCATGATATTAGCTAGGTCTTTTAACATTTGACGCTGATGCTGTAAATTATCCTCGTTACCATGCCAACCTAATCTAAACATGTCACCCACATTAACTGCACTAATGCCAATAACAGCATTAATTCTATGATCAATAATTGCCGCATTGACAACATATCCTCCTGCACCACAAATGCCCAATAAAACAATCTTATCTGAATCGATATACCCAACTGTATTCAGGTAATCAATACATGCGCGAAAATCTTCCACACGAATATATGGATCTTCTAAGTACCTTGGCATACCACCGCTATCACCTTGATAACTAGCATCTAAAGCAACTGTGATAAACCCTCGTTTTGATAGTGATTGTGCATAAATCTCTGCTGTTTGTTCTTTCACACCACCCACAGGATGCGCACAAATAATCACAGGATATTTTTGTGACTCGTTAAAGTTATCGGGATAAAACATATTGGCAGCAACATCTACAGTTTTATTTTTAAATGAAATAGTTTTCATAAACACCTCAAATGTTAAGTTATACAAACATTAACAAAAAAAGGTAACATTGATAATATAACAACTCCTAATATCACTTATATGAAAAACTTATTAATTATGAAAAATTATCTCAACTATCTCTATATTTTTTCTATTGTCGCCAAAGAACAAAGTTTCACACGCGCAGCCGCAAAACTGGGAACATCACAATCTTCAATCAGCCAATCTATGAAAAACTTAGAAAAATATTTGGGGATTAAATTACTATCCCGCACAACAAGAAGTGTTTTAACAACAGCAGCAGGTAATGAATTACTTATTAAATTAAATCCCGCTCTACAAGAAATAGATTATGCTATTCAAGGCATACAAGCATTCAAAAGCAACCCTAAAGGTACACTCAAAATCAATTCAGATGAATATGCTCTTGATTATTTACTATGGCCTATTCTGAGCCAGATCATTCTACAATATCCAGAAATTTCCTTTGAAATCACCTCTGATTATCGATTAATGGATATTGTTGCTGAAGGGTTTGATATTGGCTTGCGAAGAGGAAAATTATTATCTAATGATATGACTGCTATGAGAATTAGCGATCCTATACAAATGTGCTGTGTTGCATCCCACTCATATCTTCAACAATATGGGATACCCAAAGCACCTCAAGAATTACACAATCATAGAACCATTAATATTCGTCTACCAACACATGGTGAATTATTTAGATGGCATTTCATCCAAAATGAACAAACAATTTATATTCAACCTAATTCACAAATTGTTTTTACAAGCATCATTCCTATTATTCAAGCAGTCAAAAAACATCTTGGCATCGCTTATGTTCCTAAAAATATGATTGATGAAGATTTAAAAACAGGAGAGTTACAATTGGTATTAGAGAAATGGCAATATACATATGAGCCTTATTATTTATATTATCCTCACAGCAAAGAAGATTTTCCATTATTAAAAATTTTCTTAAATGCCATTCAACAATATAAAAGGCCTCATATTTGAGACCTTTCATCACAATCATCAGATCAAACTAGCCCACTACTGGCGGTAAAACTTTAACAAATGTTGTTAAAATATAAGCAGCAACAATGATAATGGCAAAGATTACAGCCAAAATTAATGATAAGTTACCACCACGGGTATGTTCACCATTAGGATATGCCTTACGAGATTTATATGCCAATGCAACAGGTAAAAACACACCAATAAATGCAAAAATAATGCCTGCAAATGCAAATGCGCTTAAGAAAATTTGTGGGTATGTGAAGCCTACGATGATGGGCGGCACAAATGTGATTAAACCAATCGTAATGCGATCATGGCGCAAATTAAAGTGCATCAATAAATCCTTAACAGCACTTGATAAACCTAATGCAACACCGATATAGGATGTAATCAATGCCAACAATGAAAATACACGAACCATTTCACTGATCATCTTGCTACCAGTTGCTACTTTGAAAGCTTCAATCAAACCATTTAAGCTTGGATCTTTGTTCAACACATCAATCAATATTGTTTGATTCAAAACACCATGTGTTGCAAACTGCCATACAACATAAATAATAAAAATACCTGTTGCACCTAGAATGCAAGATAACTTCACTTTACGGTTATCACCTTCTAAATACTCATTAATCGTTGGTGTACAAATATGAAATCCAAAAGTCATAAAAAATACTGGCATTGCAGAAAATAACAGCAAATTATTCGTAGGTGTTGCTTGGAGATTTTCAAATGACACTTTATTTAAAAGTACGGCCAAAATAACAATAAAAATTAATACTTTTAAACCAAATGAAATTCGATTTGCAACATCAGCAACAGAAATACCAACGGTGATGATAGCCCCTAAACCAATGGCAAATATAAGTGACATAATTTTTTGTGCCATTTCTGGATTTTCAAAAGTTGGTAAAATGCCCAATAATAGATTACCACTGCCTGTCACATAAGCAGTCAATACTGCATACATAAAAAACAATAAGACAAAATTCACAAATAACCGCCCTGCTGAACCAAAATATTGCTCAGCTAAGCTCGCGATCCCCGCATCATTTTGATTGTACTGATGTACTTCTGCATATAAAACAGCAGTAAATGTTAATAAAATCCATAATAATGTTAATAATACAAATGTTAAACCGAATCCCATTTGCGCAGATGTTAGCGGCATTGCTAACATCCCCGCGCCTACTGCTGTACCTGCAATAATCAAGGTACTGCCTAAAACTTTATTCTTCATAAAAGCAACCTTACTCACTCAATCATATAATTGATTTCAATATTTTTATTAAACGCAACAACGGGCAATAGAATAACTCAAAACACATATTAATATCGTAATTTCCTATTTCATTCTTTTTATTATGAGCTTATCTTAAAGCTGTATCATAAAAAAGTGATACTTGGCCACGTGCAGCCAAAAGATCTGTATATTTCTGCACTTTACTTGGCAACGTTAAATCTTTTACACAAGTCAAGGCTCTCAATAATGGAAATAAAATAATATCATCCAATGAATATTTTTGATGCTCTTGAATTCTCTCTAATGCCACAAACTCTTCCAAAATTGCTAGAGCTTGTTCTAATACAATTTTATATTCTTCAGATTTTTCCAATAACTCTGCAAATGAGCAACCTATGCGCTCTTCATGCCGTGTAATATATAATTGACGCGCACTATCT
>NZ_MVDO01000081.1 GCF_002006755.1 Wohlfahrtiimonas larvae
GCAACGTTAAATCTTTTACACAAGTCAAGGCTCTCAATAATGGAAATAAAATAATATCATCCAATGAATATTTTTGATGCTCTTGAATTCTCTCTAATGCCACAAACTCTTCCAAAATTGCTAGAGCTTGTTCTAATACAATTTTATATTCTTCAGATTTTTCCAATAACTCTGCAAATGAGCAACCTATGCGCTCTTCATGCCGTGTAATATATAATTGACGCGCACTATCTGTTGCAAATTCAGGAAAATCCATTTCAGCAAAACGGGGCATCACATATTCATTCACTCTGCCAAAATGATCATCAATCCAAGCTACAACTTTGGGATTCTGTGCTTCAGTGAAAATTTCCTCACCAAAATTAGCATCGAGATATTTCACAATATCCAAACTCTCTGGCATGTATTTCCCTGCTTCATATTCTAAAATTGGTACCATCTGCTTGCCGATCATTTTTGTTGGTGTTTCTATGTCATCTTCCAAAATATAAGAAATTTTAACAGGTAATGCTTTCAAACCAACAGCCAATAAAGCTCGCACACAAAATGGGCAATGATCAAAAACAAATAAGCGCATGATTTATCTCCATATTTTTATTCAATTTAACATCCAAAATAACAAACTCAAACACAGACTACAATCTTTCTACGAATAAAAAATCTGACTAGCAATTAAGATGCAAGAAATACTTCAAAACAACTACATTCTACCGCTCAATCTACTGTATAGTAGTGCACGCTTTCATTGCTAAATCAGTTAAAAAATTTTAGGAGGATTCATGAACATCATCATTTTAGGTGCTGGTGTCGTTGGGACAACGCAAGCTTATTATCTTGCCAAAAAAGGCTACAAAGTGACTGTATTCGAACGTCATGAAGGCCCTGCACTAGATACAAGCTACGGCAACGCTGGACAAATTTCCCCAGGCTATGCGACACCTTGGGCGGCACCAGGCATTCCATTGAAAGCAATTAAATGGATGTTGGAAGAACATGCTCCATTGGCGATAAGACCAACTGCTGATCTGAATCAGTATAAGTTTATGTGGAACATGTTTTTAAACTGTACAAGCAGTAAATATGCTGTCAACAAATCACGCTTAGTACGATTATCCGAATATAGCCGTGACTGTTTAGTTCAGTTGAGAAAAGATACAGATATCTATTACGAAAATAGATCATTAGGTACAACACAAGTATTAAGAACAGCTAAGCAAATGGAAGCAATTAAAGCTGATATTGAAATCTTAGAAAAATTCAATGTACCTTATGAAGTATTGGATCAAGATGGTATTTTAAAAGTTGAACCAGGTTTAAAAGAATCTGTTCATAAATTGGCAGGTGCTTTACGATTACCAGGCGATGAAACAGGCGACTGTTTCTTATTCACCAATCGATTAGCAGACATTGCTAAAGGCATGGGCGTTGAATTCAAATTTGGTCAAAATATTGAAGATATCTTAGTTGAACACAATAAAGTTACTGGCATTAAAGCTAATGGTGTTGTGCACACTGCGGATATTTTTGTAGATTGCTTAGGTACTTATACACCATTCTTATTGAAGAAAATCGGGATCAAAGCTCCGATCTATCCATTGAAAGGTTACTCATTAACAGCACCAATCATTGATGAAACATCTGCACCAACTTCAACAATTTTGGATGAAACATACAAAATTGCCATCACGCGTTTTGATAATCGTATTCGCATTGGCGGTATGGCTGAGATTTCAGGTTACAATTTGAATTTGAATCCTAAGCGCCGTAAAACATTAGAATTTGTTACAAATGACCTCTATCCTGGCGGCGGCGATCTACCTAAAGCTGAATTCTGGACCGGCTTACGCCCTAAAACACCAGATAGCACACCAATCATTGGCGGGACTGAATATACGAACTTCTTCATCAATGCGGGTCACGGCACATTAGGCTGGACACAATCTTGTGGTTCAGGTGCTTATTTATCTGATATCATTGCGGGTAATAAACCAGAAATTGATACTGAAGGTTTAGATATTTCTCGTTATAAATAAGCTGAGTAATATTTGAAGCATTTCAAAAGCTCCCGAAAGGGAGCTTTTTTACATTAAACAGTAATCTTATGATATTGCTTCACATTTAATTCTGTCACTTCCACCATGATCTGCACATTCTTACCATCATTATTGGATAATTCAGCTCTTACAGCAGACAAAATTCGTTCTGCCATATCTTTTTGTACCACATCATTTCGCCCTGGCATGATTTTTAAGCTGATAGAAATAAAAGCATCTTGTGATTCATCCAAACCCGACAAAACATAATCAGGTACATAACAATGGCTTTTAATATCTGCAGCAACAAACTCTTTTGTGTCCAATAAAGCTTGATTAATGTTTAGCAATAACTGATCACAATTTTTGACCAAATCTCTCTTTGAGCACTCAATGATAACATGTGGCATCTTTATTTCTCCTTAAAGTAAAAACCCCAATTATTATATAATTGGGGCTGATTAAATCTTACATCAATCAATGGTTACACAAAATTCATTACCGCAATGACAGCAATTAATAATGGAATAAAGAACTTAATATAATAAAATAATGGAACTGCTAATTTATTATTTACTGTACCGTCATTGGTAATTTCTTCTAACATTGCAGCTCTTTTCAATACAAAACCAATAAAGATACATGATAAGAAACTTGTTAAGATGAAAAATACGTTAGCACTGATGAAGTCAAATGCATCAAAAATAGACATACCAAATACACGAACATCGCGCCAAGGACCATCAGATAATACACTTGGTAAGTTACCCAATAAAAAGATTACGGCCAATGTAATGAATGTTGCAAATTTACGACTCACAGGTGTTTTCTCAACTAATGTTGTAATAATCACCTCGTAAATTGTAATGGATGTCGTCAATGCTGCGAGCATGAGTAATGTGAAGAATGCGATACCAAATACTGTACCAAATGGCATACTAGAAAATACAACAGGCAATGCTTGGAATACTAATGTTGGACCTGATGATGGTTCCATACCCACCGAGAACAATGCTGGGAAAATGACAAAGCCCAACATCAATGGAATCACTGTATTAATAACACCTGTAATCAAACTGATTCTCACCATATTCTCTTTCTTATTTAAATAAGAAGATAACGTAATCATTACACCAAAACCTAAACTTAATGCAAAGAATACTTGGCCTAAAGCTTGTAAGAAAATATTTGCATTGATTTTACTAAAATCAGGAATCAAATAGAATTTCACACCTTCCATTGCATTATTCAATTGTAAGGCATAAATCACCATAACAATTAAAATCACCAAGAATAATGGCATGATGCGGGAAATTAATTTTTCAATACCTTGAATGATCCCTTTAGTCAATATGTAGTAGTTGATCACCACAAATAAGAAAGTATAGAAAGAAATCTTCCATGAGTTTGTAATTGAGCCTTTAAAGAATTCTTCAATCGTTTCATTGGCCAATGGTTTAGATAAATCGATAGAACCCATAACAATATCGGCAATATAACCAAATACCCATCCGCCCAAAACCATATAATAAGCTAGGATTCCAAAGGCACCAATGATTGCTAAAATCCCAATACCTTTCCACCATTTAGAAATAGGATTTGGCAATGAGCCACGACTAAAAGCATCAATAGTATTCGTATGTAAACGACGACCAATCACATGTTCTGCCATCAACATTGGCACACCCAATACAATCATCGCTAAAATAAAGACTAAAAGATATGCACCACCGCCATTTTGCCCGACTTGATAAGGAAAGCGCCAAGTTGCGCCAAAACCAATGGTTGCACCCGCAACAGTCGAGATATATAACAGCTGATTACTCCAGCTTTCTCTTTTTGACATGAATCCTCCCAAAAAAACTGTTTTTTTAATGTTTTTACAAGGCAGTAAGATTACTACAAAATAAAAATAAAAATAGCTTTTTTTTGATTTATTTCAAAATAATCACAATATTTTTTAAACAAAAACAGCAACACATTGATAATAATAAAATTAATCTAAGATTAGTTTTTACAAACTCACTACAATTATTGTTTTTGTATTTTTTCTTATACTTTTTCAATACCCAGATCTAACATTAAACAATATTTTAAACTTAATATTATTATTTGATATTCATAGAGATTTTACAAAATGAATCACCATAACAAGATGATCATTCAAAATCAATAATCAACTAAAAATCATGATACTAATGATATTTTAATGAAGAATCACCTATATCCTCCATCATTCAATACTGTTTTCCAAATGTGATAGATGTATCTAATTTGGAGTTTAGTATTAGGATGAAATTACAATGATAGCAATCATGCGTGCTAAATAATTCATTGCCAAAAATAAGCCTGCAAATTTTAAAAAATTTTGAGAGGGTATACCAAATAATTTCATGCCTATCATAACAGTCACAATAATCGCTATGAGCGTACCCAATAATGGAAAGCTTTGAAATAATATACCCGCAATCACAGTTTGTGCAATGGCAACCAAAACGGCCACTATCAATGTTTGTGAATATGATATATTTTCAGCATCAGAAAATTGTGCAGCCAAACGCAACGGCAAATATATAATGCCTATTACAACTAAAAAATAAATAATCATGACTCAGAGCCTCAATCTAATTACAACCTTCAAGACATAATAGCAAAATCCACCGCAGCCATCGCATGAATTGTGGTTGTATCAAAAGTTGGCACGCTGAAATCAACATCACCAATCAACATACAAATTTCCGTGCAACCTAAAATAATCCCTTCAGCACCTTCTGCGATTAATTGATTCGCGATATCAATGTATTTTTGTTTGGAGTCCTCTTTGATAATGCCACAGCATAGTTCATTGAAAATCACTTCATGAATAGTTTTACGCTCATTGATTTGCGGGACAATTACATCGATACCTTGATCTTGTAAGCGCGATTTATAAAAATCCTGTTCCATCGTGAACGCTGTGCCTAACAAACCTATTTTTTGTATATTGTGTGTTTTAATTGAGGTTGCTGTCGCATCTGCAATGTGAATGAAAGGAATATTAATTGCCTGCTCAATCTGTTCTGTGACTTTATGCATTGTATTGGTGCATAATAAAACACAATCTGCATCCGCTTTTTCTAAAGCTTTTGCTTCATAAGCTAAGATATTCCCTGCTGTTTCCCAATCACCTTGCTTTTGTAATTCTGCAATTTCTGCAAAATCCACACTCGTTAAAACGATCTTTGCTGAATGCAATCCACCCAAGCGCTTTTGTACAGCACGATTGATCTGCTGATAATACAAATCAGTCGATTCCCAACTCATTCCGCCAATTAAACCAATTCTTTTCATCATCACTCCCAAGAAAATTTTGAATATTTCTATATTTGTACCACATTCCATGATCAACAAAATAGAGTCTGACTAATTTCATTTAATTCTTTATTTTCTGTATTGACAGAAATTACAAAAACAAATAACCTATGATCATACTCAATCAATAGGAGATACAAATAATGATCATTCTCTTAGGCAACACTGGCATGGTTGGCTCACATATCGCAAAAGCATTAAAACAACAAAACTTAGAATATTGGCTACCAAACCGCACTGAACTCACACAATTAGATAAACTTGTAGATTTAATTAACCATGAAACGATCATCATCAATGCGATTGGTATTGCACCTGGTTTTGGAGAAAGCAAGCACAAAGTCGTTTATAATGTGCAAAAGTCATTTTTGGACCGTTGTATAGAGTTAGGCGTGAAGAAAATCATTTCTCTTTCAGCACTCAGCCAATATCCCAATCCAACTGAAATTCCTTATCTCAAATATAAATATGCATTGGATCAACACTTATTAGAGAGCAATGTCACAAGTTATATTGTGCGCCCGTCTTTGGTATATGCGGATAATGGTGCAAGCACAAAGTTTTTCAAAAAATTATCTAAGCTACCAATTTTAGCTTTCCCAAAAAATCCCAATTATGCAGTTTCCCCCATTCATATTGATGATTTAGTGAACTTTATTATGACTTTATTGCCAATGGACTTGACCTCACAAATATTTGAAGTAGGCACAGAGAGCATTACTTTGGGCAATTATTTAAAACGCTTTAATTCTAAACTCATCATTTTGCCATTGCCTGAATGGATAATGGCAACTTCTATGAACATGCTCGGTACAGTGATGCCATCCATCGCAGGCAAATATGCTTTTGCACTATTGCGCGCAGGCAGTGTCAATACACGGGATGATTACCAATCAATCATGGGGCAAAAAGCGAGAAAAATATGACAACAAATAAAATCTATCTCATTAGCCAAATCACATTGGGCATTGTGTTCATCGCTTCAGGTTTGATTCCACTGTTATTAAGCGATCCCGTTGCACGCTTGCAATTATTAGATCCTTTACCATTCCCAAAAAGTTGGCAAGAACCGCTCTTTTATGGATTAGTTGCGATGGATGTTTTATGTGGAATTATTGCACTGCTTTGCCCTTCTCGATTCATTTGGGCAATGTTATTCATCGTTGTTTTGGGCTACACAATCATCATTACCACTTTTGCACCTGAAATTTGGCGCGAACCATTTGGCACATTATTGAAAAACCTTCCGATTCTCTCACTACTTTGGATCACTTATTCATTGGAGGAAAATCGCCATGTTTAATGCTTATTATGTCTTAAAATACTTCCACATCATTTCATCACTATTAATGATTGGCACAGGCTTTGGGAGCGCGTTGTATGTATTTTTAGCGAATCGCTCAGGCAGTTTACAAGCCCAATATTTTGCCAATCGTACCGTTGTATTTTTGGATTGGGTGATCACAACACCAACTGTGATCATTCAGCCAATCACAGGTATTATGCTTGCTCATATTATGAAAATGAGCTTATTATCTGATTGGTTTTTGAATATCTATTTAATGTATATCATTGTCGGTGCAGCTTGGTTGCCTGTGGTTTGGTTACAAGTCAAAATGAAACAAATGACAGATCAAGCGGTACATAACAACGAACCTTTAAACCCAAAATACAAATGCTATCAAAGAACTTGGGAAATTTTGGGTTATATTGGATTCAGTGGTGCTATGATTATATTCTTCTTAATGGTCACAAAAATGCCATTGATATCATTTAGCTAGCTAGTTGAGGTACATTTATGATCACAATCCGACCTGAAACACATCGAGACATTCCAATTATTGAAGCACTGACATTGATTGCTTTTAAAGATCATCCTCATCAAGATCCACAAAAAGGCACAGTTGAGCATTTAATTATTTATCAATTACGCCAAGCTAAAGCATTAACCATTTCATTGGTTGCAACAGAGAATAATCAAGTTGTTGGGCACATTGCATTTTCACCCATCACAATTGATGGCAAAGATGATAAATGGTTTGTGCTGGCTCCTGTTTCTGTGTTGCCTTCACATCAAAAGCAAGGAATTGGCAAAGCATTAATTCAAGCTGGATTACAGCAATTAAAAGATCAAAATGCGAATGGTTGTGTTGTTTTAGGAGAGCCTGATTATTATCAGAAATTTGGCTTCCAAGCACAAAGTGCATTAGTTGTAGATGGCGTTCCACAAGAATATTTTATGGCACAAACTTTATGCGATGAAACTATTCCGCATGGCACGGTACAATTTCACCCTGCTTTTTCAGTCTAAAAAGCTTCTAGTTTTTCATATGCACAGGACACCATTTGAAATAAACCTTAATTAATTCAATCTCTACAAACTTATGAATTTACTTTTCCTTGCTCTGTGAATCATCATCCATATCAGGCTCAATATCCCACTCAAAATGCTGAGGCTGATAAGAAGGTTTGCGAGTCTTCCACATTTTCAAAATCAGCAAAATATTAATAGCAACTACTGGTGAAATTGTTTGCAGTATTTTTCTGAGATATTCGCCCGTAACATATGGAAACGAATCTAATTTTACATGATTATCTGCAAATATAACCAAAAGTACCATCACACTGATCCAAAAAATTAGTGATAAAATACTACAGATGATTTGAACAAGATTTTCTTTTTTCATAATTATTTTTATTATTTACATAAGAAAACTATTATATCAACTTAAATAAGCTATTGGTTTCGCAAATGCGCTGGGCGCCATTCATCGAAGTTCAAGCGCCCTTCTAAGCCATCAATGATTTCAGCTGGCGACATAAATCCACTCACTTTTCTGCCATCTTCCAAGAAAATGGATGGCGTGCCATAAACTTTTAATTCTTTAGAAAACTTTCTAGCTTCATCAATTACAGGAAAATCACATGATTGCGCTTTGAATTTCATCTGCAACATGCCAACATCCAACAAAAACTGCTGCTGATCTTTTGGTGCGCACCAAATGGATTCCAATACAGGATTAGAATCTCTCGTTAATGGAAAGGGTACAAAGCGAACTGTGATGCCATTATCAGTAAATTGATTCAAATTTTGATGCAGTTTACGACAATACGGGCAAAATACATCCGTAAATACAGTAATAGTATATCGTTCTTGTTCTGCAGGATAAATCACCAATAATTCCGGATCAATCTTATCCAAAATGGTTTTATTCGGTGAGTTTTCAATGGCTTGATATGTAATTTTATCTTCGCTCACAGCTAATGAGATCGTCAATAAACTCATGAAGCATATCGCCATCCATCGCATCATTTTTTATCACCTTTAAAGCCTAATAAGAATTTCCCTAAGCCAGAACCTGCTTTTAAAATATTCTTTAAGCTTTTCGATGAAAACACTAAAACTTGATCACCCAATGTGATCAATGAATGTAATAGTTCTGCGCTCTCTTTTGTGCGTGTTTGGAAAGTTTCACTCTCTTTTTTAAAATCAGGATCATTCAATAAATCATTGAGCATTGCTTCTGTGGGCTTTAATTCATGCTCAATGCGTTCACGCGCAATGATTCTAAATAGTTCCCAAACATCGCCTGACGTTTCAAAATAATCTTTGCGATCATTCAAAATGTGCGTACGCTTAACTAAACCTAAGCGCTCTAATTCTTTAATGCTATTGCTAGCATTCGAGCGAGCAATGCCAAGCAATTCACAAATCATCTCTGCTGTTAAACATTCACCACGAATAAACAATAACGCATGAATTTGAGCAACCGTGCGATTCACACCCCAACGATTGCCCATTTCACCCCAATGCAGAATGAATGCTAATTCTTTCTCAGTTAATGTTTTTAATTCGCTCATGCTTCCCTTTTTAACAGCCAATTACGGAAACATTCATTATAGCGAAGGTTCTCAACTTTCTGAAATTTGATACTTCACAAAAGTCACAGCATCATTTTCTAGCAATAGTTCAATCATTAAATCATCCAAAGTGATTGTGCCTTGCGCTGAATCCTCATACTCTTCAAAAGTTTCTTCTGCATAACGATCACCAAATTGCGCTTTCAATGCTGCGCCATTCATGCCCATTTGGATATTGTGTGGCAATTCACCTTGATATTCAGAACGAACTGCGATGAATTCCAAGAATAAACGCTCAGGATAACCTTCCAAAAACTTCACAGATAAACCATGATCATCGTTGTATAAAGCTTCTGGTACAAAGATATGGGAATGTGTTAATCCTGTCATTGTTTTCGCCAATGCTTCCACTTCTGTTGTACTCAATTCATTGTGAATATTAGCAACTGTATTCACAACAAAGTCCGTAGGCAATGCAATTGCCTGATATTCTTGTGGCTCAGCCAAGAATTGAATTTGATGTTCTTCAATAAAGGAATCTTGCAGGATTGGCGCATTGTGCTTCATCGCTTTTTCAAGCTCATAATAATTGAGCAATTGCGCCCACAAGAATGGTTCATCCACTTCTTCTTGTTCTAATAAAAATTCAGGGCGAATCGCCTCTAAAATTTCTACACATGCTTCATGATATTCTTCATCACTGATTTGTTCATCATCAAAGCACTCATCATCTGTCATTGCCCAATGATGATTGTCAATCCAACCTGAATAATCATCCGAAATAAATGCATTGGCAAAACTTTCGCCTTCTACTCTCAAAGAGCCATGATTATATTTACCAAAGAATAATCCATTCACTTGCAAATCACCCGAAACATAAATTTCATTACCACCTGCGCGTATGTGATCTGCTGTTAAATTACCATCAACAATCAAGCCCATTGCCATATCATCGCTCGCTTCAATGATTCTGCCAACTTTTACATCACCAATGATGAAATAACCCAATGACCAAGAGGGCAATTCTCCCAACCGTATAAAAGGTAACTCAACATCACCCTCATGAAAGAAGATACTATGCTCTAAGAATTCATCACTTTTGGCTGCTAACCAGCTATTTTCAGGTAGCTGATCCAAAATATCTTTTACTTGCACGAAAGAGAAATTAACGCCATCGATTGTGATTGTTTCTACTTGACTCAACATATTGATTTGTCCAATGATCATATTAAATGGAAATTACTCTCATCAATATAGTATTTTTTAAGACAATTTTATATAGTTATTACAAAACAACGCGACGATAGCGCATCTTAATCTAACAGCAAGAACTAAAATTATGACAAAAAATAGAAAAATCTTAGTGATTAGTGATACACATGGGCTAGTTTTGCCACTCAAAGAAATCTTTAACCATCATTCTGATGTCACAGCTATATTCCATTGTGGGGATTCAGAACTGATGAATTTTGATCCTATTCTTAAAAATATCCATATTGTGCGTGGCAATTGTGATTATGATCGCACTTTACCGAATGAGTTATTCATTAAAATTGGACAACATAAAATCTATATGACACATGGTCATATGCATGGCGTTAAATCATCATTAGACAAATTACATAACAGTGCCCAACAAAAAGGTGCGGAAATTGCTCTATATGGACATTCTCATATTGCAAAAGCAAGTTTAATCAATGGTATATTATTAGTAAATCCTGGTAGCATCGCTTATCCTCGTGGCCGTAAAGAGAAAACTTATGCAATCATTACATTGAATAAAGATAAAAATCATCAAGTAGATTTTTATCTTGCTAGCACACATGAACCATTAAACTTGGCCTGTGACGAATGTTAACGAAGTGCTCCTGACATCATTATGTCAGGAGTGATTTCAATATGATTATTTAGCCAATTTTGCCATCAACATGGCTTTCACTGAATCGTGCCATTCATGTTGCAGAATGCTCAAAACCATTGTATCTCTAAATCGACCATCTGGCATTAATGTATCTTGGCGAAGAATGCCATCTTCTTTTGCACCTATACTTTTCATTGCAGCAACGCTCACAGCATTTGTAGCATCTGCTTTAAAGCCAACGCGTAATATATTCATTACTTCAAAGGCATGTTGCAACAATAAGAACTTACATTGCTTATTAATGCCCGTACCACGAAATGCTTTACCATACCAAGTAAAACCAATCTCTAAATTGCGATTGCATTCGCTGATATTATAATAACGAGTACTCCCCATGCACTGCCCTGATTTTTTATCAATCACCACAAAAGGATATTCAGTGCCTTCTGCTTTTCTCGTTAAAGCATAATTCATATATTCACGAAGATTATCTTCACCTGCTGCGCTTCTAGGTGAAAAATGCCAAGTTTCAGGCTCATTCAATGAATATGGCAACAATAATGCAAAATCTTCTGCGGTTAATGGGCGCAATAAAACATTTTCGTTTTCTAAAATAAAGTCCTTCATATCGTTTGCTTTAGCTCTTATTAATAATCGATCTTTAGATTAAAGATGATCCTGTACAAAATCAATTATTGAATATCCTAGCCTTTACCTCAATATGCTTTATGATGTTCAAGTACAATTTAATTTATTGCTTTCTATCATAAAAAACTATGCAAAATCCTTTTAAATATCTTAAAAATTTCTTAGTTCTATGCCCCATAGTGCTTTATATCATCGGCCAGCAAGGCTTTGCTGAATTAGTCATCACAAAATCACCCGATGACTTTGGCTTTTTAGACATTCTCTTTGGTTATTTAATTGGCATGTCATTTTTGATGTGGTTGGCTGTAATCTATACAGTAATCCGCCGTTATCCTTTTTATAGCATTCCCATCATTGCCATTATAGTTTCGCTCTTCATTCAATATGGGAGCTTCAATCCTGACATCCCCAATGGTATTCAATTTGGAGAGCAAGGCTTAAAAGATCATTTGCCTTATTGGGTTCAAATGCTTGCTTTGCAATGGCTACCTCACCTTCTATCCATCGCAATGATCTTCAGTGTATTCATTGTGGGCGCAATGACAATCATATTTGGCATCTTATTCACTTTTTATGCCTTCAATAAAAAAGAGATTGATACTGAGATCAAGGAAGAAGAAAATGCTTTAAAAAATCGTGGCAAAAAGAACAAAAAAGGAAAGCATCAAAAATCTAAGAAACCACCGCAAATTAACAAACCTGATAATCGCTTCATTACCTACATGAAAAAAGTTAAACGTATGCAAGATGAGCCCAATAATGCATTTGAGTTATTATATTCAGGCAGTATTACAGCATTTTTCCTTGCGCTGTTTTTCACATTTTTTTACTCAATCTTTCTAGCTTTTACAGGACATTGGTCTTGGCAACATACATTAATCATATTTACAGCCATTTTCCTCTATTATTTACTGGATACGGGCACTAATCTTAAAACCAATAAATTTTTTAAAGTCTGTTTTCAAGCCTTACCATCTTCTGCAACGCTATTTATAGGTTTGTTCTTATTTAATGTATCGAATCTATCAAACTTAACAATATCTGGAACTTTTTTAGTAATCCAAATGATTGGCTTATATACAGGATTACTAAAAAATCCTATTAATATTAATCTAAGCGTTTCTAGCTCAGGAGGATCATCACGCAATAACTCAAACAATCGCTCCGGCAGTGGTGGAAAAAGTGGTGGCGGTGGTGCAAGCAGTGATTGGTGATTCATTATCTCAAACATATGGCTTATAATACTTATATTCACGATTTAAAACAAAAAGTTAAAGATGATAAAACCATGACTAAAACAACCAATTGGGTCTTCATTCCACTCACCATCATTGTCATCATCTTTGGTGTACTATTCATTAACTACTACAATACAGTGCAAGCATTGGATGAAAAACAAAATTCAGCCGCTTCTGAAGTTTTGAATCAATATCAAAGAAAATCAGATTTGATTATTAAGCTTGCGGAAACTGTACAAAATTATACTGAGCATGAGCAATCCATTTTTAAAGAAATTAGCCGAAATCGCGCACAATTACATTCATTGCAATCGTATGAAAACACTCAAAAAATAATGGATCAACAAATTTCACAGCTTCATGCTGTGGTAGTAAATTACCCTGAGCTGAAAGCCAATGAGTTATATCAGAATTTAATGGTGCAATTGGAAGGCACAGAAAATCGCATTACTGTTGCACGCAATCGCTACATTGAAGCCATTCGTGAATACAATACAACCATTCGTAAAGTCCCTTATGTTTTGATTGCCAATATGTTTGATTATCAACCCATACAATTTGAGAACAAGCCATGACGCATTATTTGCCCATCCAAAAATTTATGGCTTGGCTTTGGATCATCCTCATCAATAGCATTTTGGGTGTGAGTATGGCACAAACTGCTATTCCACCTTTAAATAATGGCGTAATGGATAGTGCCAGTGTTTTAAAAGCTTCTGAAAAATCCAAATTGGATGAAAAAATCATGCAATTTGAACGAGAATCAGGCTCACAAATCGCTGTACTGATCATTCCAGAATTGAACAATGAAGATATTGTGGATTACGGTATTCGTGTGATGGAAGAATGGCAATTAGGCAGAAAAAATATTGATGATGGTGTTTTGCTCATTATTTCTGTCAATGACCGAAAAATGCGCCTTGAAGTAGGTTATGGATTAGAGGGAGCAATTCCTGATATCACTGCCGCTAAAATCCTCAATGAATACCTTGCGCCCCATTTTAAAAATCAGAATTATTACCAAGGCATCAATCAAGCAACTTATGCAATCCTTGCATTGATTAAACAAGAGCCCTTACCTACTCCACCACAAAATAATGGCAGTACCCTAGGATGGATCATGATGGCAGTGATGATGTTAGTTATATTTGGATTCATCCTATTCTTTATTTATTCAATGTTTAATAATGTCAAAAACCTATTTGTAATATCTTCTTCTCAACACTCACGCAATTCAGATAATGATGACAGATCATCTCGTTCTTATCACTCAAGTAGCTCTAACAGCTCAAGCAGTTCTGATAGCCGAAGTGGTGGCGGAGGTCGAAGCGGAGGCGGTGGTGCAACAGGTGGATGGTAATATCATTAACCACCACATTTTGCTAGCTCAATAAATTTCTGAATATGTGTGTTTTTTTGATCTGCTTGACGATAACCCACATAAATATGTTTAAAAATTCCTGCACCCAAGCTGATAGGATAAATAGGTAATTTTTCTCGATATTTATCAATCAACCACCGAGGCATTGCCGTAACTCCACGATTAGCTGCAACCATTTGTAAAATAATTTCAGTATCTTCCAATTGTTTATGTTGCCTTGGCATACATTGTGCGGGAATTAAAAATTGTTGAAAAATATCTAAACGTGCTGTTTCTACTGGATAAGTAAATAGTGTTTCATCCAATAACTCCTGTGGAACAATATAATCTTGCCCACGCAAAGGATGATTGTCTCCTACAACCAATACCAATTCATAGCCAAATACTGGTGTAAAAACAATTTGTGTCATTGTCCATGGATCTGGAGTAATCAATAAATCAATATCATAATTAAACAATGCCGCCATACCACCAAATTTAAAACGCTGCTTGACATCGACATCAACACCCGGAGATTCCTGCAAAAAAGGACTGACAATACTCAATAACCATTGATAACAAGGATGGCACTCCATACCAATATGCAATGTACCTTTTTCATGATTTGCAAAGCGTTTAAGATTTTCATCCACTCTTTCTAATTGTGGCAATAAACGATTGGCTTGATCTTGTAAATATTGCCCTGCTTCTGTTAAACGAAGCTTTCTCCCTTCTTTGATCCAAAGCTCAGTATTCAACTGCCCTTCTAGTTTCTTAATGGTATGGCTCAAAGCTGATTGCGTTAAATTCAAAGCATCTGCAGCTGCAGTTAAAGATCCTTGCCGCTCGATCTCTCGCAATATATTCAAATGAATTCTCTCAATCATTGTTACCCTTTCATCACCATAAAATTACACATTAAATTATGAATCAACCCCATACGAATCAAGGAATATAGCACAAAAAAATCCCACATGTTTGATGTAGGATTTCTAATATGAGTATCAGTTATAATTATTCAACTGCTTCTTCTGTAGCTTCTACAGCAGCATCATCATATTCATAAGCTTCATCTGCAAACATCACATCATTACGACACACTGTTGGTAAAACTTTAGCATCCAAATTTGTTTGATAACAATACCAGTTCACCGAACCTGTTCCTGTTGGATCAGCTTGTAAAATCAAATAACCTTCATCTTGAACCTTATAGTTATAAGAAATATAAACTTGTCCACCACCTGTTACAGCAATACCGTTCACCGCTTGCCCTGTGATAAACTGTGGATCGGCTAAACCTGCTTCTTCATTATCACTTGGCCATTGCCCCATCGTCGCATAATATTCTGTAGATGCCAATTTAGCTGTTGTGGCTAAAGCCATTCCCTCAGAAACATAAGTACGTTTTATATAATCTTGGTAAGCTGGTAAAGCAAAAGATGACATTATACCAACTAAACCAATACCGCTCTGTCCCACTAGCATAGAATAGCCATAAAATGGTGAAATATCATAATCTAAGGAAACCACAACCCATTCTTGATCAATCGCTGTATGTAAGCCAATGCGTGATGTTGGATTAAACTTCATAGAAGAGGGTGATGGCATAGAAAATGGATCAAATTTTTGCCCCAATAAATCATAATTATTACGCATAAATTTCACATAATCACGATACCAAGCTTCTTCTGCACCTTTGATTTCACCCATATAGCTCAAAATCAGTCCTGAAGAACGAATACCTTGTCCTTCTAACCATTTTGGTATAGAAAATTTTGCTTTAGAGCGCTCAGCCAATGCATAAGGTAATGTATTGAAAACGATCCAATTTTGCTCTTCATTCCAATAAAGATAAAAATTAACATCTAAGGCGCGCACACCATAAATTGCTGAAACAATTTCCACAATGTTAGGTTGTAATAATGCATAATCACGTATGGCATTTTCGATATCATCTGTATATTGTTGATTACCTAACTGCTGCATTAGGCCTAATAATGGATTCTTCAATTTAAGCTCATGAATCCCCTTATAAACTGTATGTGTTGTACCTTCTTTTGCTTCTAAATTTTTGATAAGCTTTTGAAATTCGGTTTTATTTTGAATACCAATTGCAAAATTAGAACCTGTATTATCTTCATATGCCACGACTTGTGGCCCCATAATATCTAATAAATCTAAAATATTGAAAGATAATGTTTCATGTGATTGTGCTATCAGTTGTTGCAAATCTTGATCGGTTAATACGTGATTTTTCTTTAAAGCCTCTACTACTGTCTGCTTAGAGGGCAATGCCAACACTGAGAAATATTTAGGCTCACCTACTGTTTTAAAATCTAATGGCTTTGCAAAATCTTTCAAAACAGAGATTTTTTGTGTATTTGTTTTGGTGATGAATTTAGCCTGCCCTTGCTGATTTATAGTTGTGCCTACGCCAAACGCTAAGCCCTCGGTATTTTGAAAGAATTCTGCAGCAAGAGGCGACTCTTTTTGAGCTAACATTGCTACCATATCACGGCTCCCCGTAACATCAGCCCATGCAAATAAATTTTGCCCTGTTAAATCAATCTGATTTTCATACGCATACATACGATGTTCTTTTGTGCTTTTAAGCTCGCTAATCTGCTTCTTCAATTGATCTTCAGATGGTGCTTTTTGTGCAATAGCAATGAACAACCGTTTCTCTTTTTCATCAAAATACATGGATGTTGTAGGTGGTACAGAATAAAAACCATTTTGATTCGTTAAATTAATGTCTTCTTTCCAAATTCGTGCGCGAGCTTCATCTAGCTCTTGAGCTGATGAATATTTAACTGGAATCACGATTAATGCTTGGGTAGCAGGGGAAAGCATTTTATTAGAATCAGTCCCCATAATTTCAATAGGCCCATCAACACCTGTATATATAAAAGATGTAAACTGCCCCAAATCAAATGGTAATTGATCTATGGGCACAGAAATATACTGTTTTAATGCTTCATTCACCAAACTTGGATCTTGCAATACTTTTTTGAGATGCAACATCATGCGTTCATTGACATCATTCACCATTACTTTATCGGATGCTTTATTCTTGAGATTAAACGCCATACCAAACTGTGTTGGAATACGCATATAGGCAACCGTATTATCCGTCAATTTATCTCGTAAAAATGATTCTCGTGAAATTTTTTTATCTAATTTTGGGACTTTAACTTCTGATGTTTGAGCAATGGCAAAAGTTAATGCAGAAAATGATAATCCTGCAATAGCTAGAGAAACTTTTAAGATTTGCATCATAATTTTCTACCTAAGAGATGGTTATATGAATGAGTTAAAATTTATTTTACTAACACTAAACGATGATTTTGGCTGATCGCATTTTTGAACTCTTCTATACGATCAATGTCCAAACGAACAGTACAATGGCACTGTTCTAAATATTCAGTTGTAACATCGACAATACAAAAATCATGGATTAACTTTTGAACATCATTAGTGACATCGTAATCATATAAAAATGTCACAGTTTCCATGATGTGTTTTTCTATAATCTGCGCTGATTCTAAAGTCACTTTTGCTGATTTTTGATAATTGGAAACTAAACCACCAGTACCCAACTTTATGCCACCAAAATAACGAACACTTGCCACTAAAATATTGGTCAAACCAAAAGCTTCAATTTGTCCAAAAATTGGGCGTCCTGCGGTACCGCCTGGTTCGCCATCATCGCTGAAACGATAGAGATCATAGCGTTCACCTAACCGATAAGCATAACAAACATGATTAGCATTAGGATGTTCTGCCCGTAAACGAGTGATGATATTTTTTATTTCTTGTTCATCATAAACGGGAAAAGCAAACCCTAAAA
Organism: Wohlfahrtiimonas larvae; assembly: GCF_002006755.1. Lineage (GTDB taxonomy): Bacteria > Pseudomonadota > Gammaproteobacteria > Cardiobacteriales > Wohlfahrtiimonadaceae > Wohlfahrtiimonas > Wohlfahrtiimonas larvae. Next base: position 18,203 of record NZ_MVDO01000081.1, read on the forward strand.
ACTTACTTTTTTGTTCAGTAAATTCTGAGTTTGCTTCTGTTTGAATCTCTTTGTAAATTTCTGCCATATTTATCGAATTTTAAGAGAGGCTAAACCAACCAATACTAAAATAACAGTTAAGATCCAAAAACGTACAATCACACGTGGCTCAGGCCATCCCTTTAATTCAAAATGATGGTGAATGGGAGCCATTTTAAAGACACGTTTTTTAAAAACTTTATATGACCCCACTTGTATCATGACAGATAATGTTTCAACAACAAATAGACCACTCATAATAAAGAATACTAATTCTTGACGTACAACCACAGCAATCGTACCTAATGCACCACCCAATGCTAGCGCGCCAACATCTCCCATAAAGACTTGTGCAGGGTATGTATTAAACCACAAGAAACCCAAACCTGCACCAAATATTGCAGCACAAATAATGACCATTTCGCTGGCACCTTTCACATAAGGAATGGCTAAATAACGAGCAAATTCTAAGTGCCCTGATGCATAAGCAAATATTGCCAACCCAGCTGCAACTAAAATTGTCGGCATAATGGCTAAACCATCTAATCCATCTGTTAAGTTAACTGCATTACTTGCGCCTACAATCACTAAATAAACAAATGGAATGAATAAAACACCGAGTGGAATAAACCAATCTTTAAAATATGGAATGAGCAGATCTGTACCTTTAGGCCCTGCTGTCATATATAAAACTACTGCAGCTAAGATGCCACCAATCGTTAAATATAAATATTTTTCTTTAGCACGTAATCCTAATGATTGTTTTTTGACAACTTTACGGTAATCATCTAAAAATCCAACATAGCCAAATCCCCATAAAATGCCCATAACAACCCAAACATTCACATTACTAAGATCCGCCCAAAATAAAACGGCAACTGAGATACTGACTATGATCAGAATACCACCCATTGTTGGTGTACCCTTTTTTGATAAATGGGATTGTGGCCCATCATCACGAACAAATTGTCCTATCTGTTTTTGCTGAAAACGATGAATAAAGCTTGGACCAAAGCAGAGCGCAAATACTAAAGCTGTCAAAACAGCACAAATACCACGCATAGAAATATATTGAAAAACACGTAGCGCACTCCAATGTTCTTCTGCCAGATAGCTTAGTAAAGCATATAACATATTATAAATCCTTTATTGTTTCATCATTGCTTCAGCAACAACAAACATTTTCATTGAATTTGAGCCTTTTACTAAAATTGCCACCGACTCATTTTGAATGGCTTTTAAATTATCACGTAAAGTTGCAATGATATCATCATGATTAGCAAAATGATGACCACCTTCACCAAAAGCTTCAGCGCTCTTCTTCGATAACTCACCTAACGCTAATAACTGATCAAATCCTTTAGATTTTGCATATTGGCCACATTCTGCATGTAACTCTATAGCGAAATCACCTAATTCACGCATATCCCCCAAAACCAACCAAGTATGATCCGCAATGCCTTCTAATGCATCGATCCCCGCTTTCAATGAAGCAGGATTACCATTATAAGCATCATTGATCAGAATATGGTTTGGTGATAATTGAATTTTCTCCAAGCGGCCTTTCACACAATGCAAATTCTCTAAACCTTGCTGAATTTCTTCTAAAGTTGCGCCCACAGAGTACGTTGCCGCTGCTGCTGCACACGCATTCAAAATATTATGAATACCAACTAATGATAAATTGACATGAATAGATTCACCATGAATCACTAATTCAAAAGATTGCTTTTGAATATTTTTTGCCATCACATCTGCATCGTTACGAATACCAAATGTCATGATCTTATGATCTGTATTAATACTCAACCAATATTGTGCATAATCATCATCAGCATTAATGATTGCGATCCCATCTTTGCCTAAACCTTCAAAGATTTCGCCTTTAGCTTTTGCAACGCCTTCAATGTTACCAAAACCTTCTAAATGGCAAGGGCCTGCATTGTTTACGATTGCAACATTAGGTTGCACAATTTTTGTGAGATAACGAATCTCTTCAAAATGATTCGCACCCATTTCAATAACAGCATATTCATATTGATCTGTTAACTTGAGCACAGTTAAGGGACAGCCGACATGATTATTGTAATTACCTTCTGTTGCCAATGTTTGCCCTTTTTCTCTCAAAATTGAAGCAATCATCTCTTTTAAGGTTGTTTTACCATTAGAGCCAGTCAAAGCAATCGCTGTACCTTTCCAATGTTTTTTCCATTCTTTAGCTAAAACACCCAACGCTTTTTGGCTATCTTTTACAATAATCTGACTAATATTGACTGATGGTGTATAACGTTCCACAATAGCACCAATTGCACCTTGTGCTTCAATACTATCTAAAAAATTATGAGCATCATGCTTATCACCTTTCCATGCAAAGAAAAGCTGACCCGCCTGAATGGAGCGAGTATCTGTCGATGCACCATAAAAAATTGCATCTTCACCTCTTAACTCGCCATTTAAAATTTTTGCCGCATCTGATAATTTCATAAATTACTTTAACTACCCTTTATGAATGAATGCTGATACAACTTCAGCATCGGAAAAATGATGTTTAGTTTGACCAATGATTTGGTAATCTTCATGCCCTTTACCTGCGATTAAAATGATATCGCCCGCCTGAGCTTTTGCTAATGTGTTCACAATAGCTTTTTTACGATCTAAAATTCGTTCAATATTTTTCTGTGGATCTTTAAATCCTGTAAAAATCTCATCCGCGATGAAATTCTCGTCTTCTGTTCTTGGGTTATCATTTGTCACAATCACATAATCTGCATATTCTTCTGCAATCTCAGCCATCAAAGGGCGCTTGCCGCGATCACGATCACCACCACAACCGAAGATACAATATAAATCACCATTTGGAATATGTTTTTTGAGTGCTTTTAATGCTTGTAGTAAAGCATTAGGTTTATGAGCATAATCGATCACAGCAACCGCACCATTCGGTAATTGTAATGCTTCCATTCGGCCTTTCACCAATGTGATTTCAGGCAAAATTCTACCGATTTTATCCATTGGCAATCCCATCGCCAATAAATTCCCCACCATTGCCACCAAATTATATGCATTGAAATGACCAAATAAAGGGCTTTCAATCAAATACGATTCACCATGATAAGTTAATGTAAAACATAAACCTTGTGCGTGTAGATCAATTTTACTGATTTTCAAATAATTTACGTGATCACATTCTACTTCGCCAAATGGAAACAATGGACGATCATTTTTAACAGATAAATCATCGAATAACTCTTTGCCTACAGGATCTGAAATATTTAGTACAGAAGCTTTTGATGGATATTCTTTAAATAAACGCTCTTTTGCTTCACGATAAGCTTCCACTGTATGATGATAATCCAAATGATCACGTGCTAAGTTCAAGAAAGTTGAAACTTCAAAAGACAAACCATTCACACGCTTTTGATCCAACGCATGAGATGTCACTTCCAATACAATATCAATCTCGTTATGAGCAGGATATGCTTTAACAATTTGATCAATCGAACGATACAGTGCTAAAAAATCTGGCGTTGTATGGGTATTTTCTTTTAATTGATCTAAAGGCCCTATGCCATTGGTGCCAATCATTCCTACATAACGGCCAAATTTTTGCAGCGCTTTAGCAGTAAACATCGCCACAGATGTTTTACCTTCGGTACCTGTAATACCAATCAATGTTGCCATTTTTAATGATTCTCGATAGAAAATCGGCGCACTGACATGCATTAATTCTAATGCATTAGAAATTTTAAACATTGGAATATCTGTGGGAAGATTATCGTAATCACCCTCATAAAAAATGGCAACGGCACCCTTTTCTCTCAATGCATCTATATAATCCAAACCATGATTATGTTCACCCTGTAAAGCAAAAAATAGATCACCTTTTTCCACATAACGACTATCCGATGATAATCCTGTGATGACTATATCTTGTAATGCCTTAGTCAAATCTAAGTTTGAAAATAATTGAGAGAGTTTCATAATATTCCTCTATCTGACGCTAACTAATTAGAAATTAATTGCAACTTGGGCAATTCTGTCAAACCATCTGGCTTAATATTTAAAATTCGCAGGGTATCTCCCATAATTGAAGAGAATACAGGACCTGCAACAGCACCACCATAATACTGACCTTTAGATGGTTCATCAATCATCACAACGACAACATAACGTGGATTAGATACAGGACCAAATCCTGCATAAAAAGCTCTATGTTTTGAACTACTATAACGTCCATTTTCAATCTTACGCGCTGTTCCTGATTTTCCTGCAACACGATAATTGGCAACTTTAGCTTTAGTTGTTGGATTATCGGTGATTACACGCTCCAACATGTACACCATCGTTTCATTAACGCCTTTAGAAAAAATACGTTGCGCTGTTTGCTGAGAATCTTTAGGTGATTTTTTAACGATCCTTAATGGCTGTAATACACCATCATTTGCAAATACTGAAAACATTTGTGTCAATTGCGCTGTATTAACACTGATACCATAACCAAAAGATTTTGTAGCGTGCTCAAATGCATTACGTTGCCATGGTTTAACACTTCCCAAACGACCAGATTGTTCTCCTTTAATCCCTAAGGAAGTTCGTGTGCCAATCCCTAAATTTTTATATAAACTCCATAAAATATCTGGCGGTAATGAAAGCGCAATTTTTGCCACACCAATATTACTAGACTTCACCAAAACAGTAATCAAATTCATACTATTAGATTTAGAAACATCCTTGATTGAATTGCCATTCACTTTAAATTGATAACCTGTTTCTACTACAGTATCAGGCTTCCATTTACGTGATTCTAAGCCCAATGCTACAACAAATGGTTTAATAGTTGATCCTGGCTCATACGTATCTGAAATTGCACGATTTTTCATCAACTCAGGAATACGATGCTGTAAATTATTAGGATTACCTGATGGCTGGCTCACCAATGCTAAAACTTCTCCAGTCCAAGCATCCACAACCATAACAGCACCACTCTTCGCTTGATGTTCTATGATGGCACTTTTTAATGCTTGATAAGCAGCTAGTTGAATACGGCGATCTATGGTTAATTCCAAATCATTACCCGCAACGGCAGGTTCTACTACACGCAACTGTTCAATGACACGATTTTTAGTATCACGGATCACTTGTTTACGCCCCATTTTACCTTTCAAGTGATCATCAAATGTTAATTCAATACCTTCAATCCCAACATCTTCTGAATTAGTAAATCCTAATAATTGTGCTGTCATTTCAGCATCTGGATAAAACCGCTTATATTCAGTTTCTATATAAATACCAGGCAAATTAAGTTTTGCCAAAGTATTCGTTTCATGTGGTGGTAATTGTCGTTTCAACCATACAAATCTAGATTGTTCACGTTTTCGTATAAGCTCATTTAAATGAGACTCATCCATCTGTAGCGCTCGAGCCAAATCAGGGAAGTATTCTGAATAATCTAACAAAACATAAGGATCTGCCCATACCGAATGAACTTCTGTAGAAACCGCTAATGATTCTTCATTACGATCCATAATGATACCGCGCACCGCAGGTATTTCTACAGTACGAATGACACGATTATTACCTTGTGTTTGTAAAAATTGTTGCTCAACAATTTGCAACCCAAACGCACTGATGAAAAGTAAGAATCCTAAAACGTAAAAAATACCCAACACAATAACGCGTCGAGTATTTTTGACAGATGGCTGTACTTTATCAAGTTTAGTGTTAGCCATAACAATTATTGAACATAACGCCCATTATCATTATTATTTGTACTGACTAAAGTAGAGTTATTTTGTTCAACCACATAAACGATACTGTCTTGCTTTGGCAAGACCATACCCATACGTTCACGAATATTGTGATCTAATAAAACAGAAGTAATTAACATACTTTCTTCTAATTTTAGCTTATTCCACTCTGCATTTAGCTCATTTTGATGGCTCAATGCTTTCTCATATTGATTCCATAAATGACGCTGTTCTTGAGTTGTTTTAATCTTTAACATCCCAACACCTGTTGCGATCATTCCTAATGTTATAATCATTATTGTTGTTTTCACGGTAATTTCTCCGCAATTCTCATTATTGCACTTCTGGCTCTTGGATTATTAAGTGATTCTTCATCACTCGCTTTAACGGGTTTACTAATTAATTTTAATGTTGGTGCTTCTACAAACTGTGCCACAGGTAAATCAGGCATTAAATCTTTAGGTTTTGCATAATAGTTCATAAAGTTTTTAACAATACGATCTTCCAATGAATGAAAGCTAATCACAACTAAACGTCCACCTGGCTTCAGCATTGAATATGCAGCCTCAAGTGTTTTAGATAATTCAGTTAGCTCCTCATTCACAGCAATTCTAATTGCTTGAAATACTCGTGTAGCCGGATGTTTATGTTTATCTTTAAAAGGTACAGCTTCTGCAATAATTGCAGCCAACTGATGTGTGGTAGTAATTGGAGCAATATCCCTGCTTTTTATAATGTGATTCGCGATTCTACCTGAAAATTTCTCTTCACCAAACTCACGAAATACACTTGCCATTGTCTCAAAGCTACTTTCAGCTACCCAATCTGCAGCACTCATCCCCATTTCTGGATTCATGCGCATATCTAATGGACCATCTTTCATAAAACTAAATCCACGATCAGCATCATCTAATTGAGGCGATGAAACACCAATATCTAATAAAACGCCATCTACTTTTTCAAAACCTGATTGGGCCACTGCATTTTTAATCTCACTCATACAACCTGCATAAAATGAGAAATGAGAGTTACCTTTAAATTTTTCTTCTGCACACTGCTTAGCAGCAGGGTCACGATCAATACTGATCAAGTGTCCTGATTCTATTTTTTTTAAAATTTCAGAGGAGTGACCACCACGGCCAAATGTTCCATCAACATAAATACCTGTTGGTTGAATATTAAGGGCATCAATTGCTTCATTTAAAAGCACAGAAATGTGTTGGAAATTCGACATAGTAAAAGAAAATTTCATATATAGGTACTCGTGCTATATTTTTACCACTTTTCCCCACTTTTTTCCACTTTTATTTCAAAAAGGCATAAATTATTCTTATTCCAAGGTTACGGTACATAAAATAACTTTATATTTTTATTTATAAAAACATATCAAATAAAACTTAACCATTTGAATCTTATTGAATAAAATTAAATAATAGCTAATAAACCAGATGATTTTCATAAATTGATCAAAATATAATTTTAGTTTTTTATAATCAAAAAGATAAATAGCAACAAAATTAACGCAATAAAAAAAGGAGCCGAGCTCCTTTTTATGCGATTTACATCTAATAGCTAATGAGCACGATCCACACTCGGCATCACAACAATTTTTTCCAATAATTCATAATGAATATTAGACATATCCGCAGGCGGATTTTTAATCTGAGTCGTCTTAACTTTTAATAACGCAGATTCTCCCTCTATAAACTCAAAACCTTCAATACCTGCATAAAAATTCTCCCATTCAACCTGATCCAATGAATATTTAACTTGCAAACATTCCATTGGTGCAACACCGACACACTCGGCCTTTTGCCCCTTAACAATTAAGAATATTTCATCCTCATGCAAAATAACCTTTGTATCTGCATAGCTGAAATGCAGCATTAATCCTATTCCTAGAATTATAGAAATAATTTTAGATTTCATTTTCCCTCTCTTAAAAACTTATCCCAACTTACCGCTTCTCGTCGCAACAAAACAGCATAAAGAACCAATACAAATCATAATGACGCCTTGCCAAAATCCCCAAGATAATGTAGCACCCAATACTATTGCTGCAAAAAATGCAGAAAATATCGGAATAAAATATGAAGCCGTTGCAAGTATCATAACATTGCCGTGTAAAATACCAACATTCCACGCTGCATAACCAAAACCTAAAGCAGAAGCTGCAAGCAATAAATATATTGTCGATTTTAACGTAAAATTAAATTCATTCGTCCCCACAAAAGCGTATTGAATCCATAATGTGAGCGCAACCAACATGAAGAATAATGTAATCCCATTTTTACCTTTTGCATACTTAGCTGTCACAACGCAATAAGCCGACCAAATAATCGCCCCAACAAATGCTAAAATGTAGCTAATTGGGTTTGATTGAATATTAGTAAACATTAAAGAAAAATTTAATCCACCTTCATCGCCCAAAACCCAAGTAATACCAACCATAGAAATAATAAACCCTGGAATCACTAGCCATGTCGTTTTCTGCTGATTAAATAAAATACTCGCAATGATTGTTAATGTTGGCCAAAGATAATTAATCATTCCAACTTCTATAGCCTGCCTACTACTCTTTGCATAGCCAATGGATAACGCCAAACAGATTTCATAAGCAACAAATAATACAGCACCCACCAAAAGATACTTTTTAGGAAAGTGGTGAATTGTGGGAAAACCAATAGAAAATAGTAGAAATATT
>NZ_MVDO01000082.1 GCF_002006755.1 Wohlfahrtiimonas larvae
GGATAACGCCAAACAGATTTCATAAGCAACAAATAATACAGCACCCACCAAAAGATACTTTTTAGGAAAGTGGTGAATTGTGGGAAAACCAATAGAAAATAGTAGAAATATTGAAGCAACTGTGTACATTAAAGCAGCACCGCCAACAGCACTAAAATTTTCACTCACCACGCGGATTAAAGCCACAATGAAACTCCACAGTACAATGGCAATTAATCCGATCAATGTTGCTTTAGTTTTAGTCATAACTTAACTCTGAATAACAATTTTCGACTGACCAAATTTATCATGATTAGAATATATCCCAAAACCTACGCAGAATATATGAAGGATACAGTATTTCAAACAGGCAATAAAAAAGCTTGCATATCAATAAGATAAACAAGCTTTTTACTATACTTGGCGGAGGTGGTGGGATTCGAACTCACGAACGGTTTAACCCGTTGCCGGTTTTCAAGACCGGTGCCTTCAACCACTCGGCCACACCTCCAAAAGAGAAATGAATTATATACAATTCACCGCTAAACGCAACCCCTTATTGATTATTTGCTAAAAATTCACTCAAATCAGTTTAATCCAACTGATAACGCTCGATTAAAGCCAAATGTGGCTCCACTGCTTTACCTGCTTCTTTTGCTAAATAATACCAAACCATTTGATGAGGCCAACCTTTAATTAAATCATGCATGACTTGATCAATTTCTTTGGCAGAAATGCTTTGTGGTGCTGTTAACACAAAATAGATACCTGCTAACAATTCATCATTATTTTCGCTATCTGTCACTTTATAATCTTCTGGGCTCCGAACCCAAATTCTCCAGCCTTTTTCATCCAACTGTGCTTTGAATTGATTAAACAATTCTTCCCCAGGAAAAGCACCATCCACAAACCAAGATGTACCAAAATTACCTTTTTCCAAAGTATGCAATTTTCTAAACACAGGAATGAAACGTTCGTTTTCATCTTCTGGGCGTTCGACTAAATGCTCCGCATCAAAAACCACCCAATCATTGCATAATTGCTCTTTCATACTTGGTGGTGAAGGTTCTAAAATACGAGCTGTCACTGGCCCATTACATTGAGCCAATGCATCATAAGGGCCATCTTCTGTGAATGTCCTGATATAAACCAAGCCCCAATCTTCTTCAATCACACCAGATTCAGAAACTAAATTGATTTCCAATTCAGCTGCAACATTGCGGGCTTCATCCCAATTTTCTGCTGCACACAAATAACTCATCACATCCCACAATTGATTACGGGGATCTTCCTCCATATTTGCTAACGTGCGCTTCCACTTAGCAGCATTCGCAAAATCTTTTTGCTCTACAAATACATAAACCAACACAGAAATTGGCCCGCGATAATCAGGATACAATTCATACATTCTGAAAGATAATGACTTTGCTTGATCTAAATTCTTTTCATTTAAAGCGCGCTGAATTTTTGACCATAAGGCGATGGCAGATTCAGATTCAAATAACGTAATAAAGCGTTCTAATTCAGTAAGCTTCTGCCCATTAATTAATAAGCCCAACAATGTATATGCCAATTGGCTATCTGTGCGATCTTTCTCCACAAATGCCCATAGATATTCCATTGCTTCTTGATCTGCATTCAATGCTTTCAATGCATCAATCAAAGAAGATAAAACCTCTTGGTCTTCTGGCAATGCTTTTGCAGCCATTTGCAACCAATCAATCTCTTTTTCAGGATCACGCTCTTCTTGCCCATTCAGCCATTCCAACAATTCATTAGCTAGCACGGGTAATTTTGCTTGGCCAAATGTTGCAATTTTCTCAGCATATTGATCAATGATTATCTGAATACCATCTTGTTTACGCAATTTTGGCAATGTTTCTTGCATCATCATTAAAGCTCGGTTCGCGCACCAAACACTGCCACGCGCTAAAGCTAAATCAATCTGATCCATTGCCACATCAATGATCTTGCGATAAGTACCCACTGAAACATAATAATTCAATGCTTGTTGAATTACACTACTTAAACTCCATGTATTGAATCCTTCATCTTGCTTTGCAATCGCAACCGCTGCAGCAATCCAAGTTTGATAACTCATGGGTGAAATAGAATTCCATGCAGGCAAAGCCTCTCTTGCTTCATCAATTTTACCTAACAAAGCTAGTAAATGAGCTCTACTCACATTATCCATTTCAACATGTTTACGCCATTGATAATTTTTCTCTGAGTTTTTAATGTTCTGTAAAAATAGCTCATAAGCTTTTTCATATTCTCCCAGCTTAATATAAGCCATCACTTTACGTGAACTTAATGAGCCAAACAGCTCTTCACCTGCTGCTAGGATTTTTTGCTCTTGCTGATCTAAATAACTCAAAGCTTCATGATATCTTTGATCATCAATCAAAGCTTCTGCATATTCACAACTCAAACATTGAAAACAATTCCATTTTGGCGAAATGCGATCTAGTGTTTCTTCAGCGACAGCCATACGCTCTTCGACCCAACCTGGGCCATCCATATTTGCATAACATTCTGTTAAATCTTGCGTGACACAAATTGATTGTGGACATTCAAGAGTTTCTTCACGATGCGCAAATTCAAAAAACTCCACTGCATCCTTCAAGGCAACTTCACCTTGCACTAAGCTACCCACGCGATTACGCATTTCCCAATGGCGGAAATACACTTCCAACCATGGATTTTGTAAACTTCTACTTAATGCTAGAGCTTCTGGCATTGTGGCTTCCACTTTACCAATATTCAATTCTGCCACATCATCACTGATCTGATCTATTAACTGTGCAGCTTGATTTTGCCCAGCTTCATCCAGTTCCTCTTGCAGCTTATTAACCCAGCCCCAAATCATATCCATATACTTTCCCCTGCTTTTACTTTTGCTCTATTAATAAAAACTCGATCACTGATGAGATATTTTTCAAAGCCTCATTCAGATTCAAATCTTTTTGCATTTCCTGCCCTGCCATCAAAGTTTTAAACCCCTTTAATAACTTCAATGCTCGCTCGCTGGCAGCTATTTCTGCTCTATTTTGTATCAATGCTTGAATTGCGCTGTTGTTCAGATTGATATACAGCTTTAATGGATTTTTGGATTCAATTTTTTGCGTAAAATGCCTTGCCAATCTTAAAGCTGCTTGCGAGATTTTTTTATCCTCTTGATCTTCTTCAATGCGTTTTTTCAATTCAGCTTCTCGATCCACCACAACGATCATTGGTAACTCTTCAGGTGAAAAATAGGCCGGTACAACTTCTTCACCATTAGCTAAGTTTTCTGTTAAAAATGCTTGAACTTCTGGTTCCACTTTGCCCAACCGGAATAAGTATTCATTACCGCGATCTGTGCCAATTTCCACCAATGGCGTTTTACTCAATTCTGTGAATTTACGTAAAAATGGTACAACTGCATAACGATCACCCATAGCAACAGGTACTTGAAGCGCCCTGAATAACATTTCTTCAAAGCCTGCATTACCCCCCAACATCACATGAATACCTTTATCAGTCACTAAATCTTTGGCTAGTAAATCACCCTGTGATGTTGGAATTTTTAAATGATTTTTCAAAATCATAAATAAGCGTTCATCACACAGTGCCGCACCCAATAATGCTTCATTATGACGCTTCATAATTCTGCGCCACGCTTCAGGCTGTTTTTTTGCAATATTTTCTAAACCTGTGATGATGGCTTCATTCAATGCATATTGAATAGCATCATAATGAGTATCTTTTTGTAGATCTTCACGGCTTGCCGTTGGCACCAAACGATTTGATTCAATCACACCGCCAATAAATCCTGCCCAAGCTGGTAATAGATCACGTGCATTATCATCGAGCAACATGCCACGCAAAAATATAGAAAGATTACGATTATCGCTTGTACCATACGTGGCACCATCTTGAATCCACAGTAAGCCGATCGCATCACTTTTGCCATCAGGTTGAATCGGTAAAGTGCAAATAGGTTCAAAGAATTTCTCGAAACGAGATGCAAAAGCCAAATTTTGACGCAATGCTTGCGTTGGATGCAATGCAACTTCTTCATCTCTACGCCATGGTGGAGCTTCTTCATTAATCGCAACTGTTTGCGCATTGATATAGATTGGCTCACGCAGCAACACACAATAACGCCCCAAAATATTATTTAATACTTCTTCTTGTGCTAAAAATGCATACTCTTCTTTTAAGGATAAGGTAATTTCTGTCCCAACATGATCCCATTCTGCTTTTGTCACAGAATATTCTTCCGCATTTTTTGAATGATAAACCCAAGCTTCGTCTATTGTTTGATACGATTTTGTTTTAAATGCAACTTCATCAGCTAAAACAAAAGCAGATAAGAAACCTAAACCAAACATACCAATTAAACCTGTTTCATCATCCTGCTCACGCAATGTACGTGTATAGCCAATACCGACTGTTGCAAGAAATGAATGGATTTCTTGTTCTGTTAAACCTGCGCCTGTATCAATAATCTTAAGCTTATTTTCTCTCGGTAAACCAACAACGTGAATCTTACCTTGACTATTATTAAAGGATAAATCTTCTAAACGACGGCGTACGATAGAATCGTGTGCATTTTGTACCAACTCTCGCACAGCAACCATCGGCGTTGAGTATAAATGCTTACTTAAAATTTGCATCAATCCTTCTAAATCAACGCCTGCTTTATGTTGTTGACCTTTGCGATTCAACTCAATGACATCAGCCATTCATCATCCCTTCAAAACTATAAAAATTCGTACATATTTACTTGCATCATTAATATTGTCAATCATGATTCTAACTTCATACAATTCATCGAATAATTTTTGAGCGATCCTTATCTGCAATGTAGCATTGAGTTAAATTAACTAAAATCAATTTTCATCTAACAATCAATTGTTTTTATTCATCATAATCATAATGCTCAGTATAATTATTTCGCTAAATCTACTGAGATTTCAATCTAATGTTTGAATACAAATTAATTTTTGATTTAATGCAACAGCTATGCATTTATCTAGTCATTGCTTTTGTTTTGAGCAAAACTCCTATTTTTACACCATTAATGCAGGTAACTACTCGATTACCTCATAAAGTAATCTGCTTTGTAATCTTTTCAGGATTTTGTATTTTAGGCACCTACATGGGGCTACATATCAATGATTCTATTGCTAACATTCGTGCTATAGGTGCTGTGGTTGCAGGCCTAATGGGTGGTCCATTAGTTGGATTTGCTGTTGGCTTGGTTGGCGGTATTCATCGCTATACAATTGGTGGCATGACAGTATTTAGCTGTTCTATATCAACAGTATGCGCTGGTTTAGTTGCAGGTTGTGTGCAGGCCTATTTATGGCGATGTGGTAAAATCGAAAAACTATTAAATCCATGGACAGCCGCTACAGTTACGTTAGTTGTAGAATTATTACAATTCATCAATATTTTATTATTATCTAAACCTTATGATGAAGCACTTGCACTTGTAAAAAATATCGCCATGCCAATGTTAATTACTAATACGATTGGTTCTGCAATGTTCATGCAAATGTTAGTGGATCGTCGCTCAATGTGTGAAAGGTATACATCAGCTTTTTCTGAACGTGCACTCAAAATTGCCGTCAGCACTGAAGGTATTTTATCTCATGGATTCAATCAAGCTAACAGCATGAAAGTCGCACAAGTTATATATGAAGAATTGGGCTTAAGCGCCGTTGCCATAACAGATATACAAAAAATTCTAGCATTTATAGGTGTGGGTGATGATCATCATAAAGTTAATACACCCATAGCCTCCAAACATACACGACAAGCCATTGAAAATAAAAAAGTAGTATATGTCGATGGCAATGAAATTCCTTATCGTTGTTCTATTGATCATCATTGCCGCTTAGGTTCAACGTTGATCATCCCTCTTTTGGGAGAAGATAAAAATGTCATTGGTACCATTAAACTTTATGAAGTTAAAAACAAATTATTTTCATCCATTAATCGTACTTTAGGCGAAGGTATTGCAAGCCTGCTCTCTTCACAAATATTGGCTGGGCAATATGAACGCAATCAACAATTATTAGCACAATCAGAAATTAAATTACTGCATGCCCAAGTTAATCCTCATTTTTTATTCAATGCATTCAATACATTAGTTGCTATTATCCGTAAAGATAGTAATGAAGCTAGCCAATTAGTTCAACATTTATCTACATTTTTCAGAAAAAATCTTAAAAGATCACAAGAGTTGGTTACATTAGCCGATGAATTAGAGCATATTAATGCTTATTTATATATTGAAAAGGCACGATTAATGGACCGCCTGAGCATCCAATTCAATATTGAAGAGCATTTATTAAATGCGCTCTTACCAGCTTTTTCTTTACAACCCATCATTGAAAATGCCATTAAACATGGCATTACACAAACTCTCAATGGTGGTCAAATTATAGTCAGTGCTAATTTAAAAAATAATCACATCATTTTAAGTGTAGAAGATGATGCAGGGCTATATCATCCAACAGAACATAGTGATGGCTTAGGTATGAATCTCGTCAACAAACGCATCAAAGTCCGCTATGGCGAACAATATGGCTTATCTGTTATCGCTCAACCAGAAGCATTCACTAAAATCATGATTGATATACCATATATCACAACAAAAGGATGACTATGTTTAATGTTATATTAATTGATGATGAACCTTTAGCCCGCGATAATCTACGAGTGCTATTGGCTCATTATCCTAATATTTCTATTATAGGTGAAGCAGCCAATGCCATTGAAGGTATTCGACTCATTAATCAACTCAAACCTGATATTATTTTTGTTGATATTCAAATGCCTCGCATCAGTGGCCTTGAAATGATTAGCATGTTAGACCCTGACCAATTGCCTTATATTATTTTTTCTACAGCCTATGATGAATATGCTATTCAAGCATTTGAAGCATCTGCTTTTGACTATCTCCTTAAACCGATAGAAACTGAACGACTCAATAAAACCATCTTACGACTACAAAGTGATAATTTTCATAAAGCTCAACCTTTACATGCCATTACTAACCCATTGAATATGATTCCATGCTCAGGGCACAGTAAGATTTATCTAGTCAATATTATAGATATTATATACATCGGCTCAGATCAAACAGGTGTTCATGTGATAAAAAAAGATGGCAGCCAATATACTTCTGAGCTCACTTTGCGAACCATTGAAGAACGAACATCTTTAATTCGTTGTCATCGTCAATATCTAATTCAACTCGATGCCTTACAAGAAATACAATTCAATGAAAATGGCCAAGCTTATGCTATTTTATATAAAAATGTTGTTGTTCCAATCAGCCGGCGATATCTCAAAATGATTAAAGAACGCATAGGATTAATTAACTCATAAAACCACAAAAGCTTAAATATCTACCGCTTAATTATCTATATAACCGTTGAATATATTCTTAATATGATTCCATTGATCATTAATCTAAGATAAATGCGTGAATTACTCATTAACCTGCACTTAATGAGTAATCAATTACACAGATGATCAATTGAATAATTAAAGGTAATCATATGGATAAACGTGCAATTCTCAAACATATACCATGGCTCATATTGAGCATATTGGGGGCATGCTGCTTAAGCGTTGTGGCATTACGCCGAGGGGAATCCATTAGCGCATTATGGGTTATCGTTGCTGCCATTTCTGTATATCTAGTTGCATATCGTTATTACAGCTTATACATTGCAAACAATGTTATGCGATTAGATGCAACACGATCAACGCCAGCAGTGATCAATAATGATGGCTTAAACTATGTTCCAACAAATAAAAATGTATTATTTGGACATCACTTTGCTGCAATTGCAGGTGCAGGCCCTTTAGTTGGCCCTGTATTAGCTGCACAAATCGGTTACCTACCCGGAACTTTGTGGATCATTGCAGGCGTTGTATTAGCGGGTGCAGTACAAGATTTTATGGTTCTTTTTCTATCTAGTCGTAGAAATGGTGCATCATTAGGGGAAATGATCAAAGAGGAGATGGGCAAAATACCTGGGACAATCGCTTTATTCGGTTGTTTCATGATCATGATTATCATTCTAGCAGTATTAGCATTAATCGTTGTTAAAGCATTAGCAGAAAGCCCTTGGGGCGTCTTTACGGTATGTTCAACAGTGCCCATTGCATTATTTATGGGAGTATATATGCGTTATTTACGCCCTGGACATATGAAAGAAGTTTCTATCATCGGCATTGTATTGCTCAT
Source organism: Wohlfahrtiimonas larvae (assembly GCF_002006755.1). Classification (GTDB taxonomy): domain Bacteria; phylum Pseudomonadota; class Gammaproteobacteria; order Cardiobacteriales; family Wohlfahrtiimonadaceae; genus Wohlfahrtiimonas; species Wohlfahrtiimonas larvae. The sequence continues at coordinate 8,234 of NZ_MVDO01000082.1, forward strand.
TGCCGCCATTTGGTTTGGTGGCGTCATTGCAGCTGATCCATATTGGGGCCCTGCTTTAACATTCAAAGCAACAACTATTACTTATGTCTTAGTAGGCTACGCTTTTATCTCATCTCTATTACCTGTTTGGTTAATTCTAGCACCGCGTGATTACTTAGCAACATTCCTAAAAGTCGGAATCATCGTTGGTTTAGCAGTAGGCATTATGATTCTCAATCCTGAATTAAAAATGCCTGCATTAACACAGTTTGTTGACGGTAATGGCCCTGTTTGGAAAGGCGCAATATTTCCATTCTTATTCATCACAATTGCATGCGGTGCTGTTTCAGGATTCCACGCCTTAATTTCTTCAGGCACAACGCCTAAATTATTAGCATGTGAAACGGATGCGCGTTTCATTGGTTATGGTGCAATGTTAATGGAATCATTTGTTGCAATTATGGCTTTAATTGCAGCATCTATCCTTGAACCTGGTTTATATTTCGCAATGAACACAGCCCCAGCAACTTTAGGTTTCACTATGCCAGATTTACATAATCTAGGAGGTGCAGATAATGCAAGTATTATGTCATCATTATATGATGCAACAGCCATTGCAGCCGCCAAGGTTAGCTCATGGGGATTCCAAATTTCACCAGAACAAATTATACAAACAGCAAAAGATATCGGAGAACCTTCATTGTTAAACCGAGCAGGTGGTGCGCCAACGTTAGCGGTCAGTATCGCACATGTTTTTCATCAGATTATTCCCGCATTAGATATGGGCTTTTGGTATCACTTTGGTATTTTATTTGAAGCTTTATTTATCCTAACTGCCTTAGATGCAGGTACTCGCTCAGGCCGTTTTATGTTACAAGATTTATTAGGTAATTTTGTACCATTTTTGAAGAAAACAGACTCTTTATTAGCAGGAATCATTGCAACTGCAGGTTGTGTGGGATTATGGGGTTATTTATTATACCAAGGCGTAGTTGATCCTTTAGGTGGCGTTAAGAGTTTATGGCCATTATTTGGCATCTCTAACCAAATGCTTGCTGGTATTGCCTTAATTCTTAGCACAGTTGTATTGGTAAAAATGAAGCGGGCACAATATATTTGGGTAACAGGCTTACCTGCTTTATGGTTATTAATCTGTAGTACATATGCCATCATCTTAAAAATGTTTAGCACAAACCCTGATATGGAAGGCTTTTTATACTTAATCAGCACATATAAAGCTAAATTAGCAGATACTGCAAACAATTTAACTACACAACAAATTCAAGATATAGAACATATCATTACAAACAATTATACCAATGCAATTCTCAGCGTATTATTTATTATCGTTGTTTATGGGATATTATTTTATGGTATAAGAACCGTCATTCAAGCTCGCAAAAGCGAAAAACGTACAGATATGGAAACACCTTATATACCTGTTCCTGAAGGCGGCATCGTGACAAGTTCTCATTAACACATAAACTTTAAAATAAAAATCTCGCTCTCAAGCGAGATTTTTATTATGGCAAACGCAACACCGTTCCAACAGGTACTCTGAGTTGATTAGCAGGTAAATTATTTACTTTACGCAAATTATCTGCAGAAATTTTATAGCGCTTTGCCACATCCTCCAAAGATTCACCACGCAATACAGTATGCTGCTTAACTTGCACTCTCTGACTAGAACTTGCAACAGGCTGAGGATTACCTCTTCCTTCTAATTCTAATGTTGGAAATACAACTTGTGACCTACTTTCTAAGTTCACTCGTGGTGCGCTATTATTCGCATTAACCTTAGGTGGATTTGGAGTTGCAGTCATAGTTGGCACTGTGGGTGTTACTTTCTTTGGTGCTTCAACTGTACTATAAACCAGTTCCGTTGCCGGGCGTTTTTTAAAATAAGCACGAATCCCTTTCATCATATCATCAGCCAAGCGCTTTTGATGAGATGCTGTTCTCAATTTCTTTTCATCATTTGCATTAGAAATAAAACCCGTTTCCACCAATACTGAAGGTATATCCGGTGCTTTTAATACCGCAAAATTGGCTCGCTCTACATTTTGTTTATGTAACTTTGTGTCATGCTGCAAATAACTTAAAATTTGCTTACCCAATTCATTAGAAGCTTCAATAGTTGCATCTTGAGAAATATCTAACAACATAGATGCAATAGCATTATCTTTATCAGACATTTTAACACCCGCCACAATATCCGATTTATTCTCTTTCTCTGCCAATAAACGAGCCGCTTCACTTGACGCCCCCTTGGTAGATAAAATATAAACTGAAGCACCCCAAGCTGAGCGATTCAGTGCTGCATCTGCATGAATAGATACAAACATATCTGCTTTTTGGCGTCGCGCAATCAACACTCGTTCACGCAATGGAATGAAGCGATCACTATCACGCGTCATAATTGCTCTCATCCCTGGCTCACGATTAATACGATCACGCAAGGCTTTACCAATTGCCAATACGACATCTTTTTCACGTGTTTTATTTGGGCCAATGGCACCTGGATCTTTACCACCATGCCCAGGATCAATCACTACTAACATGTTCTTTTTAGGTACCTGTTTGGCGACTTGCACACTTGATTGTTCTGCAACAACAGATTCTGAGCCACGAACAATAGCGCGATCTTTTGATACTGCCGTATTACCTTGACTGATCAAAATAACTAACTCATAGCCTTTTTTACCCTTAACTAAAGCGGTGGAGCCCGGCACTGATTTCACTAAGTCCACAACAATCCGTAAATCTGTACCTTGTTGCGTTCCTAAGCGTACACCACTAACATTTCTACCTTTAATCGGTAAAGATTGAGCCTTTTGTCGTAATTGTGCTTGAGGAATATCAACCACTAAACGCGGTGGACTCTCTAAACGAAAACTTGTAAAACTCGTCCGTTCATTTAAAGGAAATACAATTCTTAAGTTACCATCAGGAGTTGTAGAACTTGTACCTTTCCCGACTAATGTCACCGCATGAACATAACTCAAACTTAATACGGATAATATGACGATACAAAATATACGCAATATTTTAGACAATGAATAAGCCATAATTACTTTAAGATTCCTTGATATCTTTTCATCAATTTAGTTGTTTCAATATGATCAGGATAAACAATTTTTAAACGATCAAAGAGTGACTTGGCTTCTTTTAATTTCTGTTCTTCAATCAATAATGCGATGTAATGCGCAATCACATCAGGTTGCTTCAAACGATTAAATGCAGGCCATAAATATTTCCGAGCTTCTACATAGTTCTTCTCTTGAAAATACCCCCAACCAATACTATCCATGATTGCCGGCTCATCTGGCGCTAAAGCAATTGCCTTTTTTAAATAAGTCATAGCATACTGATGATCTTGAGGAGTTTTAGCAAGCTCTAACATCACATAACCATAACCATTGAGCGCCAATGCATCTTCTGGATTTCGCTGAATCCAAGATAGCATTAACTCCTGCATCTTATCGTACTGCTTCATTTCTTGATAAGCCAAAGATTTATAATAAGTGTAAACAAATAATTCATAATTTGTCACCACATCTAGAATTTCAGCATATGGTAATAGCAATTGATAATCATATGACTTTTCTAACATATCTAACTGTTGATTATAGAGATATTCTGTACGATCTGGAAATTTGGTACGTAATTCATCAAAAATCGCCAAAAATGTCGCGTAGGACTTTTTACGCAGTGCCATATCAGCCTCTGCAATTAGGCGTACAACCTGAACATCAATGACATTAATATTTGGTAATATTTCATACAAATCACTAAATCGCCCTGTAGTCCGTGCAAAATCTGCTAATCCAAAAATAACATTGACATAGTGACCTTTTAATTGAATTACTTTTTCTACATACTCTTTAGCAAGATCATTGTTACCCAAAGCAAAATTCAACAGCGCTAAATGCCCATAAATATGAGAGTCATTAGGATATTCTTGGAGCAATTGATTGGCATATGTTAATGCATCTTCAAAGTAAAATTCAGTGATTAATGCTTGTAAATATTCTACTTTCACCTCAGCGATGGCACTTTTCTCAGCAGCTGATTTTAAAATTGCCAACCCTTTTTCAGGCTCATTGAGCAATGAATATGCATACATTAACAACGAATAATTTACTGCATTATTTTGATCTTTTAAGATCACATCGTTCAAATAGTGAATTGCATCACCATAATAACCATTATCCACCAATAGACTTGCTAATAACGGCGTAACTTCTGCCGAATAATTATTTATTTTTGCAATTTTTTGGTAAATGTCTAAAAAAGCTTTTCGATCAATCTGCCCTTTTAATTCACGATATAAAAAATGAAAACCATTATCATTAGCCTCTTTTTGATAAAGCCCTGCTATCTTATTCATAACATCAGCTGCTTTATCATAGCTATTTAAACGAGCATATATAATCGATTCAAATAATAACACTTCAATATTATTTGGCTCACCCTCTAAGATTTGTTCTAAAAAAGATAATGCCTTAACGTAATCAGCTTGCCCATAAGCTAAATTAAATTGCTGCCTTAGAACATATGGGATTTTTTGATTATTAGTAATTTTTTCTAGATAACCTGCTGCTGCTTCTAGATCATTCCGTTGTACAGCCAATTCGCCCAATAAAAAATTGAGCATATCACTATTTTTCTCAGGGGCTTGTGCGTGCGTCATACCAAGCATAACGCTTAACCCCATTACAAGACTTAATGTCATTTTTTTTATCATAACAGCGTATATCCTTTTAGAGATTTCTGCGTAATTCTACACTAAAAAACCACCTTATTCTTCTCTATGTCGTTTTCTTTACGTTTTACCTATAGCATTCTGCAAAATAAGTCGATATGATCAAATGAATCTTATAAAAATTAACACAACATCAAGGGGGATGAAATGTCTAAAAAAGTAGCGTTCTTTTTATCTGGATCTGGCTATTTAGATGGCAGTGAAATTACAGAAGCCACAAGCTTAATCATTGCGCTATCTAAACATAATATTAGCGTTGATTTTTTTGCACCCAATCGCCCTCAAACAAATGCTGTTAATCATTTAAATGGCCAAGCTGTTGATGAAACACGCAATATACTCGTCGAATCAGCACGCATTGCGCGAGGCAAAATTAGTGCAATGAATGAATTCAATGCCACTGCATATGATGCAGTAATTTTACCTGGTGGATTTGGTGCTGTTAAAAACTTTACAACCTTCTTAGAAGATGGCATTAATGGTAGTCTGCAAGCTGATATTAAAAAAGCATTGTCCGATACAATTACACACAATAAATGGATCGTGGGTATTTGTGCGGCACCTTTAGTCATTGCTTTAGCAATGCGTGATGCAGAAAAAAATGCAATGTTAACTTTTGGCCAAAGTGACAGTGCAACAGATTTTTTACCAGCATTGAATGCTTGGAAAATCAAACACATTGAAACAAAAATCAATGAACATTGTATAGACAAAGAAAATAAGATCATCACAAGTGGTGCATATATGTTCCACGATGCAAAACCTTATGATATATATATTTGTTCGGACTTTGTTATTGAAACATTATTAAAACAGTTAAGTAATCATTAGAGTTGGAAAAATTTAGCGCATGAAACGTTTGAATATAGGTATTTTAGGTTTTGGTACAGTTGCAACAGGTGTTGCTGATTTAATTAGAGAAAACCACGCGGAAATTAGTCGCCGTACAGGTTATGAATTCTTAATTAACAATATTTTTGTTCGTTCTTTAGATCGTGCAAACCCATACAATCTGCCACTTACAACAAATATTAATGAGATTATTATGAATCCTGAGATTGATGTTGTCGTTGAATTAATGGGTGGTATTGAACCAAGCTTAACTTATATCAAAACTGCGTTAGAGCAAAATAAACATGTGATTACAGCAAACAAAGCATTGATTGCAACCCACGGTAACGAGTTGTTCAAATTAGCTGCTGAAAAAGGCTTAATGCTCATGTTTGAAGCATCTGTTGCAGGCGGCATTCCTGTGATCAAAAGCTTACGTGAAAGTCTGATTGGTAACAAAATTGAATCATTAGCTGGCATCATCAATGGTACAGGCAACTATATCTTGACGGAAATGAAAGAAAAAGGCCGTTCTTTTTCTGATGCTTTAGCAGATGCTCAAGCTTTAGGTTATGCAGAAGCCGACCCTACTTTTGACGTAGAAGGCATTGATGCTGCTCATAAATTAACAATTTTAGCATCCATTGCATTTGGTATTCCATTACAGTTTGATAAGGTGTTCATCGAAGGTATTTCTAAATTAGAAAGCGATGACATTAAATATGCTGATCAATTAGGTTACACCATTAAGCATTTAGGTATTGCGAAGAATTTAAGCGAAGGCATTGAAA
>NZ_MVDO01000083.1 GCF_002006755.1 Wohlfahrtiimonas larvae
ATATCTTGACGGAAATGAAAGAAAAAGGCCGTTCTTTTTCTGATGCTTTAGCAGATGCTCAAGCTTTAGGTTATGCAGAAGCCGACCCTACTTTTGACGTAGAAGGCATTGATGCTGCTCATAAATTAACAATTTTAGCATCCATTGCATTTGGTATTCCATTACAGTTTGATAAGGTGTTCATCGAAGGTATTTCTAAATTAGAAAGCGATGACATTAAATATGCTGATCAATTAGGTTACACCATTAAGCATTTAGGTATTGCGAAGAATTTAAGCGAAGGCATTGAAATTCGCGTTCACCCAACCTTAATTCCTAAAAAAGAGCTCATCTCCAATGTTAATGGCGTGATGAATGCAGTTTTAGTGAAAGGTAATGCTGTTGGCCCTGTATTAAGCTATGGTGCTGGTGCAGGCGGACATCCAACCGCATCTTCTGTTTTATCAGACTTGGCTGATATTTCTAGAATGTTAGACGCTGATAAAGAACATTACGTTCCTTATTTAGCTTTCCAAAACCAAGCGCTATCCAATGCGCCAATCCTGCCACAAGCAGAGATTTATACTGCCTATTATTTAAGAATAAAAGCAGTGGACCAACCTGGTGTGCTTTCCGATATTACCCATATCTTAGCTCATCATGATATTAGTATTGAGTTGATGATCCAGACAAAATCTGTTGAAGACAATCTGGCTAATATCATAATGACCACTCATGAAACTAAAGAAAAAGCAATTCTTGATTCAATTCGTCAGATTGAGGCCTTAACAAACATTACAGGTGATACGACATTATTGAGAATTGAATCTTTTGGTTCATAAATGACTTTTTAAAACGATACAAAAACGAAAAACAGAGGTTAATCGTGAAATCTTCAGGTGCAGAAATCATTATAAAATCCCTCATGGAGGAGAACGTTGAATACATCTTTGGCTACCCTGGTGGAGCAGTTCTTCCTTTGTATGACGCAATTTATCAACAAGATGAAATTAAACATGTCCTCGTCCGTCACGAACAGGCAGCCGCACATGCAGCCGATGGTTACGCGCGAGTTACAGGAAAGCCTGGTGTTGTATTACTAACATCTGGTCCTGGTTTAACAAATGCTGTCACAGGGATTGCTACAGCTCATATGGACTCTATTCCTATGGTTGTTTTTTCAGGACAAGTTGCCACAAGTTTGATTGGTAACGATGCTTTCCAAGAAGTGGATACTATTGGTATTACACGTCCATGCGTTAAACACAACTTTCTAGTAAAAAATGTTGAAGAGCTTGCTTATACAATTAAAAAAGCCTTCCACATTGCGACAACCGGTCGCCCTGGCCCTGTTGTAATTGACGTTCCTAAAGACGTTCAAGTTGCACTGACCAAATTCAGCTACCCTAAGAAAATTGCATTGCGCTCATATAACCCGATAGTTAAAGGCCATTCTGGACAAATCCGTAAAGCTTATAACTTATTCATGGGGGCAAAACGCCCAATGGTTTATACCGGGGGCGGTGTAATTTTAGGTGATGCTTGTGATGAATTAACCGAATTAGTCAAAGCATTGAATGTTCCAATCACAAATACTTTAATGGGATTGGGTGCCTACCCTGCTTCAGATAAACAGTTTGTGGGCATGCTCGGCATGCACGGAACATACGAAGCCAATATGGCAATGCACGAATGCGATGTATTGTTTGCAATTGGAGCGCGTTTTGATGACCGAATTACCGGTGTATTAGAACACTTTTGCCCACATGCAAAAATCATTCATGTGGATGTTGACCCTTCTTCTATTGGTAAAAATATTGCTGCTGATATTCCATTAGTGGGTCAAGTTAAACCAATTCTCCAAGAATTCTTACAATTGGTAAAAGAAGGCGAAAAACAGATCAACCCAGACTCATTGTCAAAATGGTGGGAAACCATTGCTAAATGGCGCACTCTAGATTCACTAGGTTACGATTTAACGCCTGGCATCATTCAGCCACAGCAAGTAATTGAGACTTTATATAAAGTGACAAAAGGTCAAGCAATTGTGACAACGGATGTGGGTCAGCACCAAATGTGGGCTGCACAATATTATAAATTTGATCACCCAAGGCAGTGGATCAACTCAGGTGGTTTAGGCACCATGGGTTTTGGTTTACCTGCTGCGATGGGTGCAAAATTAGGTGCTCCTGAGAAAGATGTTGCATGTATTACAGGCGATGGCAGTATCCAAATGATGCTCCAAGAAATGTCTACTATGCTTCAATACTCAACACCTGTAAAAATTTTGAACTTAAACAATGGGTACCTTGGAATGGTTCGTCAGTGGCAAGAATTCTTCTTCAAGAAGCGCTATTGCATGAGCTATTTTGAGTCATTACCTGATTTTATTGGTTTAGCTAGAGCCTATGGCCATGACGGGATTCAAATTAGAGATCCAAAAGATCTAGAACCCGCACTTATCGAAGCCTTTAAGCAAAAAGATAAGACTTTATTTTTAGATATCATCATTGACTCCGATGCTAACGTGTATCCAATGATCCCAGCTGGTAAAGGTCATCATGAGATGATTTTACGTGGCCGTGACAAAATGGAAAACACAACGGTTGATGGATTAAGCCAGGTATAAGGAGATCATAAATGAGCACTAATCAACAATCTATGCGCCATATCATCTCAATATTGATGGAAAACGAAGCTGGCGCTTTGTCTCGTGTCGTGAATCTTTTCTCGGCGCGTGGTTATAACATTGAAAGCTTATCTGTTGCACCGACAGAAGATAATTCTATCTCACGCTTAACATTGGTGACTTTTGCCAATGCAGCTGTTGTAGAACAAATTGTTAAGCAACTGAATAAATTGATTGATGTTATTAAATTGGTAGATCTCACAGATGGCTCGCACATTGAGCGTGAAATCATGCTAATCAAAGTGAAAGCAGAAAATGAACCGGCTCGCGCTGAGCTCTATCGCTTAAATGATATGTTCAGAGGACGCTTACTAGATGTGACAGAACAAAGCTATACAATTGAAATGACAGGAACAGCCGATAAACTCTGCGCATTTATCACAGCTGTGGAAACACTTGGCATTATTGAAATTGTCCGTTCTGGCGCTCTTGGTCTAGTCCGTGGTGCAAAAGGCTTGACAATTAATTAACAAATTGATTATTAATAATATAACGTTTAATACGAGTTTTATTTTAAAGGAATACACATGAATATTTATTATGACAAAGATGCAGACTTATCATTAATCAAGAACAAAACTGTTGCAATCATTGGTTATGGCTCACAAGGCCATGCGCATGCGCAAAACCTTAAAGATTCTGGCGTTAATGTAATCGTAGGTCTTCGCCAAAATGGTGCATCTTGGTCTAAAGCTGTGAATGCTGGTCACAACGTAATGACTGTTGCAGATGCAACGAAGCAAGCTGACGTTGTAATGATCTTATTACCAGATGAAAACCAACCAGAAGTTTACTCAAATGAAATTGAGCCAAACATCAAAAATGGCGCAGCATTAGCATTTGCTCACGGTTTCAACGTTCACTACAACCAAATCGTACCTCGTAAAGATTTAGACGTAATCATGGTTGCACCAAAAGGCCCTGGTCACACTGTACGTTCTGAATATGTAAAAGGTGCAGGTGTTCCTACATTGATCGCGATTTACCAAGACAACTCAGGCCGTGCAAAAGATATCGCATTAGCTTATGCATCAGCGAATGGTGGTGGTCGTGCTGGCGTGATCGAAACTGATTTCCGTGAAGAAACAGAAACTGACTTATTCGGTGAACAAGCAGTATTATGTGGTGGTGCAGTTGAATTAGTTAAAGCTGGTTTTGAAGTATTGACAGAAGCTGGCTATGCGCCAGAAATGGCTTACTTTGAATGTTTACATGAGTTAAAATTGATCGTTGACTTGATGTATGAAGGTGGTATTGAAAACATGAACTACTCCATCTCTAACAACGCTGAATATGGCGAATATGTGACAGGTGAAGAGGTTATCACTGCTGAATCTAAAGAAGCGATGCGTAAAGCATTGAAGCGCATTCAAACTGGCGAATACGCAAAAATGTTCATCTTGGAAGGTAAAACAAACTATCCTTCAATGACAGCACGTCGTCGTTTAACATCAGAACATCCGATTGAACAAACAGGTCGTAAATTGCGCGCTATGATGCCATGGATTGCACAAAACCGTTTAGTAGATCAGTCTAAAAACTAAGATCAAATAGATCAAAAGAAGACTGGCAACAGTCTTCTTTTTTGGAAGTTAAAAAGGAAAAAGTTATGTCTAATATTTGGACACCCGATAGTTGGAGAAAATTCCCAGCGGCACAAATGCCCAATTACCCTGATGCTGCAAAGTTAAAAGAGGTTGAAGATCGCTTACACCAAGCACCACCTCTAGTTTTTGCAGGTGAGGCTCGCACACTCAAACAATCACTCGCAGAAGCAGCTTATGGTCGCGCGTTTTTGTTACAAGGTGGCGATTGCGCGGAAAGTTTCTCAGAGTTTAACGCAACTAATATCAGAGATAGCTTTCGTGTATTGTTACAAATGGCTGTGGTTTTAACATTTGCAGCAAGTAGCCCTGTGATTAAAGTTGGCCGTATGGCAGGTCAATTTGCAAAACCACGTTCAGAAGATTTAGAAACAATTAATGGCATTACACTACCGAGCTATCGCGGTGATATTGTTAATGGTATCGATTTTACAGCAGAAGCGCGTATTCCTGATCCTGAGCGCTTATGGAAAGCTTATGGTCAATCAGGTTTAACATTAAACTTAATTCGCGCATTTGCATCGGGTGGTTATGCTGATTTACATCGTGTTCAAGGTTGGACAATGGATTTCTTAGATTCATCACCACAAGCTGCAAAATATGCAAATTTAGCTAATCGTATCCAAGATGCATTGAATTTCATGACTGCTTGTGGGATTCGTCCCGATTCTGTGCGCGCATTGAAAGAAGTAGATTTCTATACTTCTCATGAAATGCTGCTTTTAGGTTATGAAGAAGCGATGACACGTGTAGATTCTACAACGGGTGATTGGTACGACACTTCTGCTCACTTTATTTGGATTGGTGAAAGAACTCGTCAATTAGATGGTGCTCACGTAGAATTTGCACGAGGCATTTCTAACCCAATTGGTGTTAAAGTTAGCCAAAAAATGTCAGGCGATGAATTGATCCGCTTAATTGATGCATTAAACCCAGAAAATGAAGCAGGTCGATTAACATTGATTACACGCATGGGTGATACTAATCTATTAGAATACTTGCCTGCTTTACTTCGTCGAGTAAAAGCAGAAGGCCGCAATGTTGTTTGGATTTGTGATGCGATGCAT
>NZ_MVDO01000084.1 GCF_002006755.1 Wohlfahrtiimonas larvae
CTAACCCAATTGGTGTTAAAGTTAGCCAAAAAATGTCAGGCGATGAATTGATCCGCTTAATTGATGCATTAAACCCAGAAAATGAAGCAGGTCGATTAACATTGATTACACGCATGGGTGATACTAATCTATTAGAATACTTGCCTGCTTTACTTCGTCGAGTAAAAGCAGAAGGCCGCAATGTTGTTTGGATTTGTGATGCGATGCATGGAAATACTATCAAAACAGATAATGGCTATAAAACACGTCCATTTGATCGTATTTTGGCTGAAGTTACTGCTTTCTTTGATGCACATAATGCAGAAAAAACTCATGCAGGTGGTGTTCATTTTGAAATGACAGGCAAAGATGTCACTGAATGTACAGGTGGTGCTCAAAATATTACTGATGCGGATCTATCTAGCCGTTATCATACACATTGCGACCCTCGTTTAAATGCTGCACAAAGTCTTGAGTTAGCATTCTTGACAGCAGAAAAACTGAACGAACATAAGAAAATCATGGCTGATTATTCTACAAAATAATCTGTTCTTTTTAGTTTTTAAATGGGCATGCTAGAATATGCCCATTTCGTCAACTCTAGGAGCTGAGTTTTGAACCCTAATTTTTTAAGTTTTGAAGCACCCATTTTAGAACTAGATGCTAAAATCGAAGCATTAGAGAGCGCTGCGTCACAAGCAGGTGCTGATGTTACAGATGCGTTAGCAGAATTACAAAAACAAAGAAAAAATGAGATTACATCTATTTTTTCTAAATTAACGCCATCTCAAATCTCACAAGTATCTCGTCACCCTCTTCGCCCTTATACTTTTGATTACATCAAATATTTAGCATCAGACTTCCAAGAATTACATGGTGATCGAGCTTATGCAGATGATAAATCAATCATCGGTGGCTTAGCTCGCATTGATGGTCGCCCTGTTATGATTATTGGGCACCAACAAGGTCGTGATACTAAGGAAAAAATTTCACGTAATTTTGGTATGCCACGCCCTGAGGGTTATCGCAAAGCATTACGCTTAATGAAATTAGCAGAACGTTTTAATGTACCAATTGTAACTTTTGTTGATACTCCGGGTGCCTATCCTGGTATTGGTGCTGAAGAACGTGGACAAAGTGAAGCGATCGCACGCAATTTATTAGAAATGAGTAAGTTAAAAGTGCCTACCATTTGCACAATCATCGGCCAAGGTGGTTCAGGTGGTGCATTGGCAATTGCTGTAGGTGATCGCGTTATGATGCTTCAATACTCAACCTATTCTGTAATTTCACCAGAAGGCTGTGCATCTATTCTTTGGAAAAGCGCTGAGAAATCTATGGAAGCTGCGAATGCAATGGGTATCACAGCAGATCGTTTGTCTGAATTAGAATTGATTGATCATATTATTCCTGAACCCGAAGGCGGTGCTCATAGAGATCATGAAGCAGTTGCTCTCTCTGTAAAAACACAAATCATCCAATACTTAGATGAATTAAAAGATTTACCTGAAGATCAGCGTTTAGAACAACGTTATGATCGTATTATGAAATTTGGACGTTTTAAAGGTTAATGTCTTTATGAAAGACAATAATATGCTAACAGAGCGACTTTTGTCGCTCATTGAACGTATAGAGCCATTGATTCCTCAAACTGCTTCACTAGTAGATTTTGAGCAGTATGCAGCATTTCGCTGGGTTCCTGAACAAAAATGGCGCCCTGCTCATTTGATACCCATTGAACAATTTGCTGAAGTTCAATTCACTGAACTCATTGGTGTTGATGAAAAAGCTGCCATCATTCGCCAAAATACAGAGCAATTTTTACATCAATTACCTGCGAATAACGTTCTCTTAACAGGATCTCGTGGTACAGGCAAATCATCTTTAATCAAAGCAACATTAACAGAATTTGCCCGAAGTGGACTCAAAATGGTAGAGATTGATCGTGATGCACTCACTGATCTCACTCAATTGATCACTCTGCTTAGCCAATCATCTCATCGATTCATTATTTTTTGCGATGACCTTTCATTTGAATCAGATGATTCTTCATATAAATCACTCAAAGCATTATTAGATGGCTCTTTAATGAATCCACCTGATAATATTCTATTTTATGCAACCTCTAATCGTCGTCATTTATTACCTGAATACATGAGTGACAACCAAAGTGCTAAAATGGATACTAAAGGTGAAATTCACTTAGGCGAAGCTATTGAAGAAAAAATTTCATTGTCTGAACGCTTTGGAATTTGGTTAACAT
>NZ_MVDO01000085.1 GCF_002006755.1 Wohlfahrtiimonas larvae
CAACCTCTAATCGTCGTCATTTATTACCTGAATACATGAGTGACAACCAAAGTGCTAAAATGGATACTAAAGGTGAAATTCACTTAGGCGAAGCTATTGAAGAAAAAATTTCATTGTCTGAACGCTTTGGAATTTGGTTAACATTCTATAGTTTTTCACAAAAAGAATATTTAGATGTCATTCAAAATTGGATTGCAATTTTAGATGGCTCAATTGAATTCACTCAAGAAATCGAACAAGAAGCACTACAATTTGCACTATTACGTGGTTCTAGAAGCGGCCGTGTGGCGATGCAATTTGCCAAAAGCTATGTTGGTGCATATCAATTGAAACATTTAAACAAGGAATAAATTATGTCGACTTATATGGCAAAGGAAATCAAAGAAATACCAGAGGTCATTGCCAAACAAGGAGAAAGCAATGCTCCGATGTTGATTAAACTCGCAGAATTTTTAAGAAAAGAAACACCTAGCGGTATTACACTCTTAGGTCGCGGGAGCTCAAAAAATGCATGCTATTATGCAAAATATATTTTTGAAACAGCTCTAAATATCCCTGTTTCTATGGCATCACCTTCTATTGCATCTATTTATGATCGCACTTTGAAGTTTGATAACCATTTATTATTTGTTTGTTCACAGTCAGGTGCTAGCCCTGATTTAATTAAATATACTGAAAATGCTAAAGCAGGTGGTGCAACTATCATTGCTTTGGTCAATGATGAATCATCCCCTATTGCAAAACTCTCAGATTTTTTATTTGGTTTAAAAGCAGGTAAAGAACATAGTGTTGCAGCAACTAAATCATACATTGCAACACTCTATGCATTTGCTTCGATCTATGCAATGTTTTGTGGCAAGAACGATTTAGCTGATGAACTCTACCACTTACCTGAAGTGATGGATCAAGTGGTCAATTCTACTTGGGATGAGTTTACAGATGCTATGCTGACTGCTGATAACTTGTTCTGCTTAGGTCGCAGCTACAATTATAGTACTGCGAGAGAAATTGCATTAAAATTCAATGAAACTTGCCAAATATTTGCCAATGACTATTCTGCATCAGAATTTTTTCATGGCCCACTAGCCTTACTTGAACGTGGCATTCCTATTCTACATTTTCTAATGAATGATGAAACACATAAAATTTCGTTAGAAACCAATGAAAAGCTAGTCGCATTAGGTGCAAATATTTATACTGTTGATAATAAAGCATTTGATGATAAAACATTAATAGTACCGACATCTTGCTCAATTATTCAACCTTTAATCCAAACGACGGTTATGTACAGTATCATCGAACAAATTGCTGTCAAAAAAGGATTAAATCCAGATACACCACCATTTTTGAATAAGATCACTAAAACAGTTTAAATTCAATCTTATATCGCCAATATAATGAAATCAATCTATGCACCAAGTATTTATGATGGTGAGCAATATCATCATAATGCTTGGTTAAATATTCAACATAATACTGTTCTTAATATTACTGATTCTGCCATTTTTAATGAACAATTGGTTTATGAAGTTGGTACATTAGTGCCTGGCTTCATTGATCTACAGGTCAATGGTGGCGGTGGTATTTTATTGAATAATGATCCCACCATTCAAGGATTAACAAGAATCCTTGGAGCACATAGATCACTAGGGACACATGAATTACTAGCGACATTGATCACAAGTGATGATACAATCATTCATAAAACATTGGATGCAGTCGAAGCTGCCATAGAACAAAATATGCAAGGTTTATTAGGGATTCATCTAGAAGGCCCTATGATTAATCACTTAAAACGTGGCATTCACTTTGATCAAGATATCCATATTTTAAACGATCAGTTACTTAAAAATATTCAATCTCGTAACTTAGGCAAAATTCTTATAACACTCGCACCTGAAACTGTTGAATCTCATATCATTACAGAACTTAAAGATGCTGGCATTACGGTATTTGCAGGCCACAGTAATGCAACAGCTGAAGAGGCACAAAAAGGACTGAAAGCTGGCATCTCTGGTTTTACTCATATGTTCAATGCAATGCCACCCATGCTATCAAGAGAGCCTTCCATATTAGGTGTTGCTATTTCTGATCGAAATAGCTGGGGAACAATCATTCATGATGGCATCCATATTGATCCTATCATGGTAAAAATTGCGATAGAAGCTAAACACCTTGATAATATGATTCTAGTCACAGACGCCATGGCAACATTAGGGAGTGATATCACTTCATTTGAATTTAATGGCCATACGATTTACAAAGAACATAACAAACTTGTGAATCATGAAGGTAAATTAGCTGGTGCACATATAGATCTCTTTACTAGCCTTAATAACACAATGAATATTGGTTATTCTTTTGAGCAAGCCTTGCAGATGATTACAAAAAATCCTGCTACAGCCCTCAATCTATATCCATACTTAGGTTCATTGAAAAATGGTGCAAAAGCTAATATAAATTGGATAAATGGTGCTATTATTAAACCTATCATATAATTTTTAGAAACAGGTCATCATGAGCGGTTTAATTTTTATCTTTGTTTGTATTACAGTTGGTAAAATTCTTTCCAGATTGACCAACCCTCAGGAATTGATTCGCTCTCTCAATTTACTAGTTGTTCGAGTTGCGCTACCTGCATTGATTTTAGATAAAATTCATACGATCAACCTCGCAGGCGATGCTTTCTTCCCCATCGCAACACCTTGGATTGGTTTCATTATCGCCATAGCAACTATCTATTTAATTAAGTTTTTTATTCCAATTTCTAAAGTAACAACTGGTTGTTTAATTTTATTATGTGGCACCAGTAACACATCATTTGTGGGATTTCCTTTAGTTTCAGCATTATTGGGAGAAGAAGCATTAAATACCGCAATCATTATTGATCAATCTAACCTTATAGTACTATTTACATTGGGTATTTTAGTGGCCAATTTATATTCAGGAAAAAGTGTAGATATTAAGCAAATGCTTATTAGAATGTTGCTTTACCCTCCTGTTGTTGCACTGATAGTTGGCGTACTACTTCGCCCTTTTCCATACCCTGAGGCAGTACAATACACATTATCGACATTCGGTTCTCTTTTAACTCCCTTAACAATGCTATCCATTGGGTGCAGCTTAACCATACCCCGTGATAAAAGTATGATTAAATTCATTTCAATCGGCTTAACCATTAAATTAATTATGATGCCTTTAGGTATCGCTTTATTAGCAATGTTTGTCTTCACCAATTTATCACCTTTAACCGCTGCAGTTTCCATTATGCAGGTTGGTATGGCGCCTATGGTTATGGCTGTTATTATGGCTGCAGATAAAAATTTAAATCCTGATTTAGCTAACTTTTTAACAAGCATTGGCATTCCTATTTCTTTTATCACAGTTGTACTCTGGAATATTCTCTTGCCATTTGCTCAAGCTTCGACACATTAAATCATAACCCATTGAGATATTTGTTATAATTTCAGCACGACTCATCAGCCTGAAAGTGGTTCTCTAAGTATGTTGATTGACTGGCTCACGCTTTATTACACAAAAAATATTGGTTCCAAACGACTAATGCAATTAGTTGCACATTTTGACTCTGCCACTAATGCAGTTAATGCTTCTAATAGCGAATGGCGCAAAGCAGGTATGACAGATACGGTAATCTCATCCCGCGAAGAGATTGCTAGAAAAAAAGCAGAAGCGGCCATTCATTGGAAAGATACTCATGACCAACATCATATTATTGTGGTGACTGATGATTTATATCCCGAATTATTACGTGTATCAGATGATCCACCTGCCTTATTATTCCTAAAAGGTAATCCTAATATTCTATCTCGCCCACAATTAGGTATTGTAGGCACTCGTCACCCTACTAAAGAGGGCGAACAGAATGCTTATCATTTTGCAAAAGAATTAGGAGATTACGGTTTTGTCATTACAAGCGGTTTAGCAATGGGCATTGATAAATCAGCCCATGAAGGCACATTAATGAGCCAATCACCAACC
This sequence comes from Wohlfahrtiimonas larvae, assembly GCF_002006755.1. Lineage (GTDB taxonomy): Bacteria > Pseudomonadota > Gammaproteobacteria > Cardiobacteriales > Wohlfahrtiimonadaceae > Wohlfahrtiimonas > Wohlfahrtiimonas larvae. Next base: position 4,000 of record NZ_MVDO01000085.1, read on the forward strand.
ATTGCTGTTTTAGGAACAGGATTGAATGAAATTTATCCTAAAAATCATATAAAATTAGCTGAAAGAATCGTTATGCAAGGTGGTTGTTTAGTAAGTGAATTTCCACTACATACACCAGCCATCCCCAATAATTTTCCCAAAAGAAATCGCATCATTGCAGGTTTATCATTAGGTGTTTTAGTTGTGGAAGCCGCTGACAAATCAGGCTCCTTAATCACTGCCCGCTTAGCCAATGAATCTAGCCGTGAAGTATTTGCGATCCCAAGTTCTATTCATAATCCACAATCCAAAGGTTGTCATAAACTGATTCGTGAAGGCGCTAAATTAGTGGAGTCCACTTTTGATATTTTCTCAGAACTTAAACATTGGCTACCTAATGAAAATCAAACTGCTATTCAACATCCACTCCCTTCTTCTAAAAAATCCATTGTAATGGTTGCGGTTGCCCCACCCGAAGATCCTTTAGAAAAACAGATCTTTGATCAATTAACACAACCTTTATCTATTGATGATATCGTCATACAAACATCGTTAGAAGCACATATTGTGATGCAAGCAATTTCCATGATGGAAATCGAAGGCTATATCATCCGTCAAGATGGACAATATTTCATCCAAAATCATCAATCTTCTTAAATTTCAAGCAAGGAATTCAGCATGAAAAAGCTTTTACTCTCCTTTGTTATTGCATCTAGCTTAGCAACATCTGCATTGGCTGAATTGAATGTTGTGACATCATTTTCTATTTTAGAAGATATCGCACACAACATTGGCAAAGACAAAGTAACAATCACATCCATGGTAAAGCGTAATCAAGATCCACATGGCTATGATCCATCATTCTCTGATATTCAAAATTTATACACAGCAGATTTATTAATCGTCAATGGTTTAAATTTTGAAAATTGGCTCAATCGCGCCACGAAACAAGCAAATTTCAAAGGTGAAATCATAACTGCCAGCCAAGGCGTCAATATCATTCATTTAAAGAAGGATCATGATCATCAACATGACGAAAATCATGAAAACCATGACCATGGTGATACAGATCCACATATTTGGCAAAACCCATTAAATGGGATCATTATGGCTGAAAATATTACCCAAGCCTTTATTGCAAAAGATCCTGAGAACAAAGATTTCTATATAAAAAACTTAGAAAGTTATAGTGAAAAATTACATAATTTAGATAAAAAAATTATGCAACAACTGCGAGATATTCCAAATCAACCATTAAAAGGCATTGTATTACATGATAGTTTCCGATATTTTTCTGAACGCTATCCTATCCAATTCTTTCCTATTTTAGATGCACATAGTATTAGTGAACCTTCCGTCAAAACATTTGCAGGCATTAAGAATTTAATTACGCATAATCAAATTTCTGTTATCTTTGCGGAATCTATGGAACAAAATCGCTTCATCACAACCATTGTTAATGATTATCAAATCACAAATGGCGGGCAATTAATTTCAGATACAATTCTAAAGCAAGGGAATGCATGTGATTCATACATTGGCATATTAGAATGTAATGTTAAAACAATTGAACAAGCATTTATATCAAATCAATAAATTTTGTTCACTTTCTAAATTCAATAGGTACTGCTTGCGGTGCAATCCGCCAGCATAACCCGTTAAGGATCCATCACTACCAATGACACGATGACACGGCACAATAATACTAATCTTATTCTTACCATTTGCGTTAGAAACAGCACGTATTGCTTTTTCATTCCCTAACTGAATAGATTCATCTTTATAGCTAATGGTTCGACCATAAGGGATTGTGAGTAATACATTCCACACAGACTGCTGAAACTCTGTACCTATCATTAACAATGGAATAGTGAATTTTTTACGTGTTTGACTAAAATATTCTGTCAACTCTTCTCGCGTTTGTGCTAATACTTTAGTTTCTTCAGCTTTAGGCGTTAATTTAGCAGCTTTCGCAACAAATTCCACAATCTCTAATAAAGCATCATCTACAAACTCTAGCGCACATAATTTACCCATTGCATCACAAGCAACCACTTGCCCAATTGGCGTGTCAATCAAAGTATAATATAAATTCATAGTAGCGCCTTTATCATAAATTGTTTTTCTAATTCTAAATATAAGTAATGATTTAAGCAATCACTAAGAATACATAAAAATATACCATTAATTATCAATGAGTTAATTAAGATTCCATCTGAATTTAATATATAGATATATCTAAATTATTTACAGAAAAATTTTTTTATGTATAATTACTCATAAGATATGCATATAGATATATCTGAATAAATCAAGGAGACAATTATGAAACATAATCATAAAGACCATTGCTCGCATGGTCGACATGGCCATCATGAAGAACATAGTGGTGGCAAACGATTAAAGCGCTTATTTGAACGTGGTGATATACAATTACTATTATTACTACAGCTCAAAACCAAAAATTCCCATGGCTATGAATTAATTAAATCAATTAATGACTTAACCTCAGGCCTATATGAGCCAAGTCCCGGCGTACTTTATCCAACATTATCCATGCTAGAAGATCAAGAGCTCATTCTCCAAGATCCCAATGAAACTCATCGCAAAGTATATATGATTACTGCATTGGGATTAGATTATTTAAAGCAGCATGAAACAAAAATTACATTAATCAAAGAGCGCTTAGCATCTACGAAACATGCCCAAGATAATGTACATATTTCTAACGAATTGGAAGATGCTATTCGTCGCTTTAAGATGTTAATGCGCCATCAAATTCGTCAAGATCAGATTTCACAAGATCAATTAAACAAAATTGTTGCTATTATTAATCAAGCAAACTTAGAAATTGAAAAAGCTTACCAAGCCATTGCCCCAAATCACGAGTAATCGGTTATAAGATTTTTCCGTAAGCATTAACGTTACTCAATGCATTCTACTTTATAGAAACTATGGAGAAATCTATGTCAGATTCACAATTCAATCGTTATAAATTACCACCAAAAGCCATGCATCTTTTGGTACCATTTTTCTTATCATTCTCAATGTCTTGCATCGTTTCATGCATCAGCGTGTTAAGAAGTGTTGGCTTTGCGAACTTTCATGTCAATACATGGGCTGCTTCGTGGATGATCTCTTGGGCAATCGCATTTCCATCTGTTTTAATCCTATTGCCATTGGTACGCAAATTTTCATTGATGTTCATCAGAGTAAAAAATACTATAGCAAAATAAACATCATAAAAATTTTAACCATACAAAAAGAGACAGCAAATTGCTATCTCTTTTTTTCTAACCTTTTAAAGTAACAGTCATTACTTGATACTATTAATTAAATTAATTAATTCCTCTGCAGGCACATAACCACCAATCATTTGACCATTTTCTAAAATAATGTTTGGCGTACCTGTAATACCAAAAGAGATCCCCAATTGATATTGAGCTTCTACAGGGCTTTCACCTTCACATTTGACTTTAGCATCCACTTGACGTTTATGCATTGCTGCATCTACAGCCGCTTTAGGATCTTTTGCGCACCAAACACTTTCCATGCGCTCTTTTGTCGCAATTGCAGGGAATGCCATATAACGTACTTCAACGCCTGCTTTGAGATATTTAGAAATGTCATCATGTAATTTTTTGCAATATGGGCAATTCACATCTGTAAATACAGTAATCGTATGTTTTTTTGCACCTTCTGGCGAGTAAATGATCATATCCTTAGGGTTCATTTTCTCTAATGCCATTATACGAATTTTATTTTGGCGATTTTCTGTTAAGTTTACGCGCTCAACCAAATCTGTAATCTGACCTTCAAACAAATAGCGACCATCTTCAGATAAATACAAAGGTAAATTCACACCTTCAATATATAACTCATTGATACCTTTCACACCACTTGGTGATACTTTTTCTACCTTCATTCCACCTAGAATAGATTCAATGTGGGATAAATCTGTTTTTGCCATTGAGACACCAGTTGTTGCCATCATTAGTCCCAAAGCAATTGCAATTTTTTTCATACTTACCTCTTTCTCAATCATCCTCGTGGATGATGCTCTTGGTGGATTAATTTCAAGCGTTCTTTTGCAATATGAGTATAAATTTGCGTAGTCGATAAACTTGAATGTCCTAATAATAATTGAACAACACGTAAATCAGCCCCATGATTTACTAAATGTGTTGCAAAAGCATGTCGCAATGTATGCGGGGATATTGTAGACGAAATGCCGATTCTTTGGGCTGTTTTTTTAATCACATACCAAAATGCTTGGCGTGTCATCGCATCCCCACGATTGGATAAAAACAGCCATTCTGTACTATTACCTTTTGATAATTCCCCACGCGCTTCATCTAAATATTTTTCGAGCCATTCAATACCTACTTCACCAATGGGTACTAAACGTTCTTTATTCCCTTTACCTACTAATCGCACAACACCAGCTTGTAGATTAATTTGTGACATAGTTAAAGAGATTAATTCAGTCACACGCAAACCACATGAATATAACAGCTCCATCATAGCTCGATCACGCAATCCCAGTGGTGTTGCCACATCATGACCATTCAATAATGCTTCCACATCATCCTCACTCAATGATTCAGGCAACGTTGCGGTGAATTTTGGCACAATCAATTTACGTGCAGGATTATCTTCACGGATTTGTGACACAATCAAAAAATCATAAAAATGTTTAAAGGTAGAAACAAAGCGCGCAATGCTTCTTGGGCTGATTTTTTCAGCCAACTTCTTTTGGATATATTCTTGTAATATTTCTGTATCAGCTTGCTCTAGCTGAGTATCTTGCTCAGCTAGATATGATTCTAATTTTTGTAGATCTGATAAATAAGACTGCAACGTAAGCGGTTGCAATCCTTCTTGATAATATAGTGCTTCTTCAAATTGGCTCAGTAAACTCATACTGCTTCAAAAGCCATGAGCTTACGCTCAACTAACTTAGAACCGAGAATCAAAATGCCATTGATCACTAAATAAACAGCACCTGCAACCGCATAATATGTTAAATAATCGTATGTTCGACCTGTTATCTCCATCGTTCTACCCATAATATCCATAATAGTAATTGTGGAAACTAAAGCTGAACCTTTTGATAATAGAACCACTTCATTAGAATAACTTGGCAACGCTCTACGAAGCGCTAAGGAAAACATCATTTTTACGACTTGAAAACGCTTTAAACCCAATGCGGCAGATGCTTGCCATAAACCTGGCGCAATGTTCATAATCGCACCATGGAATAATTGAACGGTATAAGCTGCCGAATTCAATGCCAATGCAAATACAGCACAAAACCAAGCATGATCAAACAAAGTGCCACGTAAGAATTCAAATTGCTTAGGTGCATAATAAACCAAGAAAATCTGAATGAATAATGGCGTACCTGTTAAGAAAATAACTAATGCTTTGATTAGATAAGCTAAAGGATTTTTCTTCTCTTTATAAATTAATCCTAAAACCAATACCAAAGCCAAAATAAAACCGATGATTAATGATGCGAATGTTACGCCTAAACTGACTGGGATTCCGCCCATGATGAATAAAACATCTTCTTTCATGTTATCCCCTTATGCTCTTTCGTGACGCGTTAAAAAGAGCTGGAACCCTTTTTGAATCTGTTGACTTAATAAACTGATGGACAAATAGATTAATGAAGCAATGATCAGCCAAGTAAAGAAATCACCTGTTGCATTGGCTGCTGTTTGCCCTGCTGACATTAAATCAGAAACACCAATTGTATAAACTAAAGCAGTATCTTTCAATAATACTAACCATTGATTACCTAAGCCAGGCAAAGCATGACGCCACATTTGTGGCATGATGATGGAGAAAAATGCGTTCACTTTAGAAACACCCAAAGCATCACAAGACTCCCATTGTGATCTTGGTACTGCTTGTAATGCACCACGCAATGTTTGCGATGCATACGATGCAAAAATTAAAGACAATGCGCCAGCCCCCAAAGCAAATACTGAAATTTCAGGCACATCATCCATGAGTAGCATTAAGCCATAAGGCACACCAAATGCGACAAATACAATCACTAATAATTCAGGCAATGCTCGAATGATGTTCACAATAATCGAAACAGGATAACGAATAAACTTCCATCGGCTCAGCTCTAATAAAGCTAAAACTATGGCTAAAACTAAACCAATCCCTAAGGATAATAATGAAAGCTCTAAGGTAGTCACTGCACCTTTTAATAAGCTTGTAAAAAAACCACTTTGTGAAAACAACGAATCGAGCATGAATGCGCCTAACTATTAATTAAAAAAAACTACTTGAACCATTTTTCATAAATTGTTTGATAACGGCCATCTTCTTTGATTTTTTTCAATGCACCATTAATTTCTGCTAACAATTCTGTATTTTTTGGTAATACAGCAATTGCTAAGCCATTACCAAAATATTCAGGATCATTCACTTGTTCGCCAACAACTTCTAACTTGTTATTACGCTTAATAAACTCAGCTACAACCACTTCATCACCAAATACAACATTCACACGACCAATTTCTAAGTCACTCATTGCATTAGGATATTGAGGATAATTTTTAATATTAGCTTCTTTAAAGTTTTCCTTAATATACTGTTGATGAGTTGTGCCATTCAAAACACCAATCTCTTTAGTTTTGAAATCATCTACTGATTTAAATTGACCCGCCATTGCAACGAATACAGATGGATTCAAATAGTAAGGTTCAGAGAAAGTTACGTGCTTTTGGCGCTCTTCAGTGATATCCATTGAAGAAATGATTGCATCAAAACGCTTTAAACGTAAGTTTGGAATCAATGAATCAAAGCTTTGTGCCACATATACACATTTTTTTTGTAATTCAGCACAAATTGCGTTTGCAATATCGATATCAAACCCTGTTACTTCACCTGCTTCTGTTTTAAATTCAAATGGAGGATATTCAGGATTTGTACCAAAACGAATGGTATCTTCTTTTGCAAATGCCATACCGCCAACGCATAAACTTGCGAGCGTTAGAAAAACTTTCAACTTTTTCATATCTCTTTCCTTCAGTATTTTTTAATGGGATAAATAATCTTTAAACTCTTGTGTTACAGGATTGTCAAAATGATCACGGCTCCCGACTTCAACCGTTTGACCATTTTCTAAATATACAATATCAGTTGCTATTTTTTTAGCAAAATCAACATCATGAGTTACCACAACTTGTGTAATACCTGTCGTTGATAATTCGTTAATGATTTCTGCAACTTGCGAAGTAATTTCTGGATCTAAAGCAGCTGTTGGTTCATCAAACAATAAAACTTCCGGTGACATCATCAAGGCACGTGCAATTGCAACACGTTGCTGTTGACCTCCGGACAATTTTAATGGAAAACGATTACCCAAACCTGATAACTTCAAACGATCTAACATTTTGTCAGCTTGTGCAATTGCTTCTGCTTTTGCCATTTTATTCAGTTGTGTGGGTGCATAGATCAAATTTTCCATCACAGTTTTGTGTGGCCAAAGATGATATTGCTGGAATACCATACCAACTTTTTGACGCAATGCACGAATATCATCATCTGCAATTTTCTTTGTAAAATCAAAATCAAAACCTGCGATAGATAATCCACCCACTTTAGGTTTTTCCAATAAATTCATAATGCGCACTAAAGAGCTTTTACCCGCACCACTTGGCCCAAGAAGCACTAATACACTGCCCTTCTTCGCCATTAAATTAATATTTTTTAATACAATATGATTGCCATAACCATATTCGATATTCTTTAATTCAATCATCGCTCGCCTAAAGTGCCTATCATCAAAATGTCACAAATTTTGTAATTATAGCACCCTAATCCAATTCCTTAAATGTAATACATATATAAATTTATATCGAATTGGCTATAATGTTTTTCTTCTTATTTCTTACAGCTGATAAAACCATGCAATCGTACAATTTTTTAGAACAAAACAATCAACGCATCGCACTTATGGGAATGAGCGGTGTTGGTAAAACCACGTTATCCAATCTACTACCTAGAAATGAATGGTTTCATTATTCAATTGATTACCGAATTGGCACGCGATACTTGCATGAAGAAATTACAGATTTAGTCAAAATTGAAGCCATGAAAAGTCCTGCTTTGGCTAAATTACTGCGAAACAATTCCATTTTTATTGCGCCGAATGTGACATTTGACAACTTAAGTGCGATTTCGATGTTCATTGGTATGGTGGGCGCATTAGATAAAGGCGGATTACCTTTAGATGAGTTCTTAGCACGCTTACAAGCGCATCGCACAGCAGAAATCAAATCAATGGAAGATACAAAAACATTCATTAACCGAGCAACGAATGTTTATGGCTATCCTAATTTTATTTGTGATTTTAGTGGCAGTGTATGTGAATTGGATGCACCTGATGTTATTCAAAGTGTCGCTGATGAATGCTTATTGGTTTATTTAAAAGCAACTGATAGCATGATGTCCACATTAATTGAACGTGCACAAAAATATCCGAAGCCACTCTATTATCAAGCAGATTTCTTACACAATGCGATTAAAAACTATTGTGAAGAACAAAGTTTATCTTCTTGGGCTGAAATCAATCCTGATCATTTTGCTGTTTGGGTATTCCCACATTTAGTTGAGCATCGCATTGTTCGTTATGATGCTATTGCAGCGAAACATGGCATTACATTATCAGCAGAAGATACATTAAACATTACAAGTGCTGAAGAGTTTTTAAATCTTATTCATACAACATTGCAGAAGAAAGAAGGAAAATAATGTCACAGAATGATGAATCACAACACATCGGCACATCAAACCTTCGTAAAGAAGATGATGGTTTTTTGACTGTTAAAAAATATGATATCAATGAATTTACACTCACTGATAACGAAACTTATGACGGTGCAATCGCCCTTTATAAAGGCAAAGTTTATACAGACATCATGCCTGCAAGCTTTGATGAAATCACGGAAACACATTTTCGCAAATGGCTATCATTAAAGCCTGAGATGATCTTAATCGGCACAGGCGCTTCTCACTTTTTCTTAAAGCCTGAGCAAGCTGCTTACTTTTATACCAAAGGCATTGGTATTGAAACTATGCGCACAGATTCAGCCTGTAGAACCTATAGCGTGATTGCAGGCGAAATGCGTAATGGTTTAGCGATATTATTTCCTATCCAAGATAACTAATCTGTAATTTATTTTCGTTTCAACATATGGCCGTCAATTAGGAGTATTTATGAATAAAGAACAAGTACTGAAATTTCTGTCTAATAAAAACTACGGGCAATATGCAAGTTGGGCATTATATGATGTTTCTGATGAGCAAATTAACAATGGGAAAATTGAAAAGAAAGATGTTGGATTTGAGCCATTCAAAAATAACTTCAAAGAAAAAATTAATTTTAATGGCATTTTTCTTGCATTAAATTGTGCCGCTAGAGACATTCAAGTTGATGATTGGTCTATTTTCCATGATATTAGATCAATGTCTCAAGATTACAAGATTCCTTACATGATAAAAAATACTAAATATGAAGGTTCTTATATGACTGACTTATTCAAAGGCATTCATATGACTGAGAGTGATAAATTCAATGAAGCTATCAAAAAACCTGAAAATCAAAGTATTTATGCTTCAAGCATAGCAAGCTTTCAAGAAGAGTATGACCTAATCAAACCTGAAGCAATCATTTGTTTTGGTGGAGATGTTGAGAAATACTTAAAACGAATGATTAAAAAAGGGGAGCTTAAGGTAGATAAAGAAGTGAATATTATACGATTAACACATTATGCACACTATATGAGCATTGATGGCTTTAAAGAACAAAGAAATAAATTGCTTTAATAATACCTAATTAATCTAGATAACCATGAAAGTCGGTAAGTCATACAGATTAAATATAAAAAATCTCGCCTTTTGGCGAGATTTTCACATACTATTTTATGTTTACAACCAACCCTTTTTCTTAAAGAGCAAATATGGTGCGATGCCCGACAAGAACATGCCTGCGATTGATAACGGATATGAATAAGGGAAATTCAATTCTGGCATGACTTCGAAGTTCATACCATAAATACTTGCGATCAATGTTGGCGGCAAGAATACCACTGAAGCAATGGAGAAAATCTTGATGATTCTGCTTTGTTCTAAAGAAATTTGACCCATTGCCGCTTCCAATAGGAAGTTAATCTTATCAAAGAGGAACGATGTGTGACCTGTCAAGGATTCTAAATCTCGAAGAATTTCACGCACATCTTCATTTTGTTCTTCATTCAACAAACGACCACGTACTAAAAAAGATAATGAACGACGTGTATCCATCAAAGATAACCTCGCCTTACCATTAACATCCTCTTCCCTTGCAATACAAACTAAAATTTCGCCCATTTTGGCTTTAGATTCTTGTGCTGCTTCTTTTAGTTCTTTTTTCTGTTCTTTCTTCAGCTTTTTAACATCTGTGCCTGAGTCTTCACTACTTTGCTTAGTGTAATCTAATACATCACGACTCACATGTTCTAATCGAGAATAAATACCTTCCAAAACATCTGCCACATGCTCAACCGCTGTTTCATGCAAGCCCACTAAAATATCCATTGCATTAACAACATTATCCATGTCGTTCACATTCGGATGACGTGCACGCAAACGATATAACCTGAATGAACTTAAATCTTCATCACGAATGGTAAATAAACAACCTGCAAAAATTGAAAATGCCACCGTAACATTCGTTGAACTTTCTTCAAAGTCATTCAAAAAGAAACTATGAATATGAATACCATCATCATCTTCATAAAATCGTGCAGATGCTTCGATGTCTTTAATTTCAGCCTTTTCAGGCAATTCAAACTTGTAATGATTTTCTACTAACAAACGTTCTTCTTCTGTCGGATCAATTAAATCAATCCAGATCATCTCTTTAATGATGTCTTTTTGCTCTTCGATTTTAATTTGTTGTAAACGCCCATTTTGAAGGATAAATCCTGTGATCACGCTTTCTCCTATGTTGACGTTGCTGCCAAAAAATAAACTTAATTGCTAATTATAACCTGCAATTCATAAATAGTGTCATCAAAATTCGATGATATAACGATAAATCATACACATTTTTTTTGACATAAATCATAAAGGCAAAGCCTGTATTCATCATCATTAATAGGGATAGTGTATGATTATCAACATATAACAATTAGGGTACTTACGAATGACCTCTACGACTTTGGATCAGCTTACTATCCATCAAACAGCACTCATTACAAAATTGAATACCACTAATGCAAATTATCGTAATAAACTTTTAGCCATGGGAATCACGCCCGGCTGTAAAGTCAGCATTGTGCGTACTGCACCATTGGGTGATCCCATTCAAATTACAATTCGTGGATTTCAATTATGTTTACGAAAAACTGAAGCTGCTAGTATTCAAGTGGAACTCGAGGATTAATTATGCAAACCAAAACTATTGCTCTTTTGGGAAATCCTAATTGCGGTAAAACCACATTATTCAATGCACTAACAGGCAGCAATCAAAAAGTTGCGAATTGGCCCGGCGTCACTGTTGATAAAAAAACAGGTAAATTCATAATTGAAGATAAAACCATAGAAGTTGTTGATTTGCCTGGCACCTATTCATTTGAAAATAGTTTCACCAACACATCACAAGATGAGCTCATTGTTCGTCACTATTTGCTTGATAATAATGACAGCATCATTGTCAACGTGATCGACGCATCAAACCTACAGCGCTGCTTATATCTCACCTTCCAATTATTGGATCTCAAGCGCCCCATGATTATCGTATTAAACATGATGGATGTGGCAAAACTTGAGGGTTATGAGATTTATCATGCACTGTTACAAGAAACATTACATTGCCCCGTTGTTGCCATCAGTGCAAGTAAAAATGAAGGCATTCAAGAGCTCAAAAAAGTGATTGCAGCGTATGATTCTAAATTATATTTAGATCACCAACCTCATAAAACGTTAGATCCTGTTATTACTAATATCATCGAAACACAATTAGAAACTGTTTCTAAACACAGCATTTTGAATCACATGAATAATTGGTTATTAATTGAAGCCATTAAAGGTGATTATATCAGTGATAAATTCACACCTGCTGACCTTGCTGCACTTGAAACATCACGTAATAAAATTGCACAACTGGCCGATGGTGAACTAGATATTGCCCTAGCAAGCTCTCGCTATGAAGCGATTGACCAACTTGCCAAAGAAGTGATTAAAACGGTTGGTATTGCGAGCTCGCAACTCACTTACAAAATTGATCGCTGGGCTTTGGGTAAAATTACTGGCATTCCTATATTTCTATTAGTGATGTTTTTAATGTTTGCCATTGCCATCAACATTGGTTCAGCCTTTATTGATTTCTTTGATATCCTATTTGGTGCAATTTTTGTGGATGGTTTAGCTCACCTACTTAGCAGTATCAATGCACCTGAATGGCTCACAACCTTTTTAGCCAGTGGGATTGGTGAGGGGATTAAAACTGTTGCGACATTTATTCCTGTGTTAGCCATGATGTTCTTATGCTTATCTGTATTAGAAGATTCTGGTTATATGGCACGCGCTGCAATGGTGGTTGATCGTGGCATGCGTTCCATTGGTTTACCTGGCAAAGCTTTTGTACCAATGCTGGTGGGATTTGGCTGTAATATTCCTGCCATTATGGGCACACGCACATTGGAAAATCATCGTGATCGTTTAATGTCTATCATGATGATTCCTTTCATGTCCTGTGGTGCTCGTTTACCTGTTTATGCACTATTTGCTGCAATTTTCTTCCCTGATAATGTTGGTTTGATTGTCTATCTGCTCTATTTACTCGGTATTATTGTGGCAATTTTGACAGGTTTTGCATTGAAATTTTCCATATTAAAAGGCCCTAACACTCCATTTATCATGGAGTTACCCGCTTACCATTTACCCACATTAAAAGGAACATTGCTCTCTACTTGGGAACGTTTAAAGAGTTTTATTTATAAAGCAGGCAAAGCAATCATCCTTGTGGTTGCGATTTTAGGTATTTTAAATAATATTGGAACAGATGGTAGCTTTGGTAATGCAGATACTGATAAATCAGTATTATCTAGCATTGGTAAAACGATTACACCTGCATTTGAACCCATGGGGATCACAAAAGAAAATTGGCCTGCAACTGTTGGCGTTTTCACAGGCATTTTTGCTAAAGAATCTGTGATTGGTACTTTAAATGCACTCTATTCAGAAGGCAGTAAAGATGAGGATTTTAATTTTTGGGATAAAGTCAAAGAAGCTTTTGCAACAATCCCAGAAAACTTAGCACAAATTCCTACATTATTAATCGACCCTTTAAAAATTAATGAGCAAACGGCTGATGGTGATATTTCTGCCGTACAAGAAGCCAATGAAGTGGATGATATCACTGTAACTAAAATTCAAAACTACTTCACATCAGATGCTGCTGTAATTTCATATTTAATCTTCATTTTATTATATACACCTTGTGTTGCGGCTTTAGGTTCCGTTTATCGTGAAGCAGGCACAAAATGGACAATTTTAGTGGCAAGCTGGACTTTCATCATTGGTTGGATTCTAGCAACAGCTTATTATCAAGCATATTTATTAACATTAGGCTCAAGCACTGCGATCATTTGGCTAATTGTTTTAGGTTTAGCACTGCTTGGTTTATTTATGTTGTTACGCTGGATGGGCAAAGTGGATATTTTCTCCCAAAGCCAAACAATCATTGCGCAAAGCCATGTTAAAAACAAATCTGATAAGCATTGCTGTCAATGATTTTACTTGAGATCAAAAACTATATTATTCAACAACAAGAAGTGACATTGCCGCAATTGGCAATGCACTTTCAAATACCTGAATCTGCCATAGAAAATATGGCGGAAATTTGGGTGCAAAAGAAAATGATCGAAAAACTGATATTAACATGTGGATCATTCAGTAATAATTCAGGTTGTAATGGTTGCTCTGATCATTGCCAAACTCAGATTATTCATCAGATGGGCAAAAACAAACAGATTCTCTATAGACCAATACCTGCTTATGACTTATGATCATAAAGAAACATTATAATAAATAAAACATCACCACTGTATGTGCTATGTTTTGGATTATCTTTAGGAGAAAAAATGTCACAATCATCAGCTAAAGTTTACCGTGCAAAATCCACCATCACAGATAAATTCCAAGTGGAAGTTACTGCTCGTGATCACACACTCTATTTTGATGAACCATCCCCCATCAGCAATAACGCAGGCATGACACCATTAGAAGGATTATTGGGCGCCATTGGTGCTTGTAAATCCATCGTGGCAAAAGTCACAGCCAAAAAAATGGGTATTGATTATCGTTCTTTGGAAATCATTGTAGAAGGAGATTTTGATTCTCGCGGTTATCAAGGTGATCCTGAGTTTGATATCGGCTTTAGTGACATTCGTACCATTTATCAAATTGATTCAGATGCTTCTGAAGAAAAGCTCAAACAACTCATGGAATTTGTGGATACTCACTGCCCTGCTGCTGCCACCATTAAGGACAGTGCACCAATGAAGTCAACTTTGAAGCGTTTGTAATGAATTTCCTATCCAAAAATAAAGCTATTATTGCAGTAATAGCTTTATCTATTTGGATTAATTTCTTTCCGTCAACTGATCCATCTAGAAAAGAAGGACAGAGATCTTTCCTGTATGCAATTAGTAATACAAATTCTCACTTATATCCACATGCTCGATATATCATTCCTCTCTTGGGCTTAGCAGCTATTTTTGTTAGCAGATCTAGACGTAAAGATGATAAATAAATATTAAATAAAAGCAGTTCACACACATGAACTGCTTTTTTATTATCTTTGATGGTTAAATACATTTAATCTTCTTTCTTACGCTTCTTTTGTACGATCATTTGTGGATTAGCATCTAAACGTACCGCAGTTAATTTCTCACCCCAAGCACAACCAGTATCAATACACATAATATTATTTTCATTATGTAATCCCAATGATGCCCAATGGCCAAAAATTATTTGAGTTTTTTCAAAATGATTCAGGAAACGGAACCATGGTACTAAACCAACGACTTTATCCATCGGTGCTTTAGCATCAAAATCCAATCGTCCATCTTCATGTAAATAGCGCATGCGCGTAAAAATATTTACGATTGTTCGAATTCGATCAATACCTTCTAAATCATCTTGCCAAATATTAGGGGAATTGCCAAACATTTTTGGTAAAAACTCCGCATATTGCTCATCATCCTGCAAAACAGCTTCTGCTTCTTTTGCTAAATTCAATGCTTGTGAAATTGTCCAATCAGGATATAAACCAGCATGACAAATGGCTATATCTAGCTCTGGGATATAGCGCATCAAAGGTTGCTCACGAATGAATTTTATATATTCATTCACACGCTCACTTTTCAAAATTTCATCATAAGTATCAAAGCGCTTTAAACGAATTAAACCTGCTTGAAAGACTAAAAAAGCTAAATCATGGTTCCCCAATACAGGGAAAATAGAATCTTGGTGATCCATTAAATATGATAAAACTTTCTCTGATTTAGGCCCTCGATTAATCAAGTCACCTACAAGATAAAGTTGGTCTTGCTTATGGTCAAACTCGATCTTTTCTAAAAGCTTCTTGAATTCTCGGTAACAGCCATGTAAATCACCAATAGCATAAATTGCCATAATCTATTTTGCATTCCTATTGTTCATATACTCATGTAAACGCTGAATACTATTGTATTGAGCATAAATCGCCCAAGCATAGCTAGAGGCTAATTCCTCCATACCACTTTGCCCAAGCGCACCCACATATTCTTTTAAACTCAAACCATCAGTTTGAGCCACCACTGTTTGAGCTTGCTCATAATATTCTAGTGCTTTTTCAAAATTATTTTGTGCTACATAAAAATAGATTAAATCAAACAGTGCCGATAATGAGAAATAATGCAATTGTTCAGGTGATTTTGTTAAGCTTCGATTCACATTTTTAAGTGCACTCAGATAAACAGATTCAGCTTCACTTGCACGATCAGTTTGCACTAAAACCCAGCCCAACATCGATTCAGTTCGAGCTAAATTATAATAATCGATAGGTTCTGTTGCTAAATGCTGTGCATACTTCTGATCTAAAATACGCTTTGCCTTATCTAATTCATTAAAATCCATATAAAATAATGCAAAATTTTCCATCGCTAAAATTGTTCGGATATCGCTGAACCCTAAATACTTTAGATCAGAATTTAATGCATAGTTATAATAATATTCTGCTTGGCTTAACAAACCTCGTGTTTCATATGTCCAGCCTAATACACGCAAAGTTGCACTGTAATCGGGTGTATAAGGATATTTTTTGCGAATCGCAATTGCGCTTTCTAATAAGCTTGTGACAACTTGAATATCTTTTTTCTGAGCATCATAAGTCCACACAAGGGCTTCTAAAATATCAGCATACATCAACTCATTTTTAGGATCAGTTTCCACTAATGCCTTTGCTTCTGCCAAAATTGCACGCGCAGCCAACTTATCTTTTTCCAAATTAGCGACTTTCAATAATAACGCTAAATATTCTTTATGAGTTCTGACTCCAGTATATTCATTGATGGCACGATCATAATATTCACGTGCAGTATAATTATCATTTTGTTCAATGAACCAATCACCAATTAAAATAGTGTTACGAAGTCGTTGTTCAGGTGTTTCCGATTGCTCAATTAAACTATTTAAAGCAACGCTTCCTTCTTCAGACATTGCAATAGGGCTATAAATTCCTAAGGAGAGAATTCCCCACAAACCTATTGATTTTAAATGTTCTTTCATGAAAAGCGCCTAGATTGTTGTGAAAATGATACGTTTTTTCTATTTTACAACAAAACATATTATCAAAAAAAACAAAATCGTGATGGATTAAAGATTTTATTCTTGGGATAATCATTGCTTATTTATAGTTTAAATGTAAGGAAGCAGTCATGAGCGATGAAATTTTATATAGTGAATATGAAGATGTATTAGTGGGTATCAATCCTTCAGAAGCTCAAGGGATGCTGATTTCTTACATTTGTGCTGAGCCTAATGAAGCTATTTTATTATGGATCAAGGAGCTATCTCGCATTACAAACGATGGCATTAAAGAAGGTGATCTTTTAGTTGCACTTTACAAAGATACAGTACAAGCATTGAATGATTTGGATTTCACATTCTCACCATTATTACCAGAAGCTGATGTTTACCAAAGAATTAAAGCACTACAACAATTTGCTGAAGGCTTAATTTATGGCATTGGTATCAATCACCTAAAATTAGAAAATCTAACAGTAGAAAATGATGCTTATGAATTTATGAATGATTTGATCGAATTCACTCACACAACTTTCGAAGCTGAAGATGAAGTCAATGACGAAGAAACTGAACAGGATTTTGAAGAGATATTAGAATTCGTTCGCATGGGTATTTTATTGATCTATCATGAAACATTAAACCAAGGAAAGCGTGAATGAGCAAATGGCTAACAACACTTAAAGAAACAAAAATCATTCCTTTAATTGCTGTGAATGATTTAGATCAAGCAAAACAGATGATGCAGCTTTTAGTAGAGGCAAACATTTTAGTGGCTGAGATTGGCTTTAATCAGCCCAATTCTAGCCAAATTTTAACAGCACTCAAGCATGAATATCCTGAAGCGCTATTTTTAGCGGGTGGCATTATTCAACAAGAGAGCGCTGCCTTAGCGATTGAATCTGGCGCTGATATTTTAATCACACCCAGCATCAATCCTAAAATTTTAAAATTTGCTCAAAATAATGATTGCCCTATTATTCCTGGTGTTAACACACCCTTGTCCCTTGAAATGGCATTAGAAAACAATATTTCATTAGTGAAATTTTTCCCCGCCGAAGCATCAGGCGGTGTGAAATTAATCAAAGCACTCAATAGTGTCTATCCTAATATTACGTATATTCCTAGTGGTGGCATTGATGATTCTAATATTGATGAATATTTTGCTCACAAAAATGTCATTGCTTGCGGGACGGGCTTTATTTCTGAAACAAAGCAAATCCAAAAAGGTAATTGGCGTTTACTAAAAACCCGAATCAAAACCATCCAATCTATCTTGAAGTACACATAATATGTTTTTATTACTCATATCCATCGCAACCACTCAATTAGTTGCATTGGCCTCTCCTGGGCCTGATTTTTTCTTTGTATCCCAAGTTGCCGCTAGCTCCACGCGTAGGCAGAGCTTTCGTGCTGTTTGTGGCATTACTTTAGGCGTATTTGTTTGGGCTTTATTAGCCATTTTAGGCTTAAATATTGTTTTAAAACAATTTCCTATTTTACATAGAGGTATTATGATACTGGGCGGTAGCTACTTGCTATACTTAGCTTATCTTTTAATACAATCTGCCATATCTGCACATCAAGCTAAAAATACGTCCTCTGAACCCAAATTACCAACAGTTCGTAGCCAATTCTTTCTCAAAGGTTTATTGACAAACTTATCTAACACCAAAGCTTTGATCTATTTTGTCAGCGTCTTTTCTGCCATTGTCACAGGATCAGTAGACATTGGTACAAAAAGTATCATCTTAGGTTTGATTGTCGTAGAAACATTTCTTTGGTTCTTATTTGTGGCTTATATTTTTTCTCTACCCAAAGTAAAAGCAAAATACCAAGAATATACTCAATATGTAGATGGCGCTGCAGGCATATGTTTCTTATTTTTTGGTGGATGGCTTGTTTATACGGGCTTATTCAGTCACTTAAATATTTAGCTTGCATTTAAGTAAAATATTATCTAGGCGCTAAGATAATGATTATACATAAAAAAATCACATTAATCACAGGCGGGCAAAGATCTGGCAAAAGCAGTTTTGCTGAGCGCTATGCACTCTCTTTGTCTGAATCCCCGATTTATCTTGCCACTTCTCGAATTTGGGATGATGATTATTTACAACGCATCAAGCGCCATCAAAAAGATCGAAATCATCAATGGCAAAATATTGAGGAAGAGAAATATCTCAGCCAACACCACTTTGATCAAAAAGTAATCGTTATAGATTGTATTACATTATGGACAACTAATTTCTTTTTTGATCAATCTCAAGATTCATTGGATGATATTTTTCAAATCATTATGAAAGAATTTAATCAGTTTACTCAATCTAATAATCATTATATCTTTGTCACCAATGAAATTGGATTAGGGGGTATATCTATGGATCCTATACAACGTAGATTCACTGATTTACTCGGATGGATTAATCAAGCAATTGCCGATAAAGCAGATAATGTCACATTCATGATCTCTGGCTTGCCCATGCAACTGAAAGGAAAACTATGAGAACTTATCATATTGAAACATTGGATGAAATCTTTAGAAAATCAGTGCAAGAATATATTGATAGCTTAGCAAAACCTGTTGGCTCATTAGGCAAACTTGAGGGTGTTGCGCGTAAAATTGCAACCATCCAAAATACATTACGACCAGAACTCAAAAATCCTCATCATCTGCTCTTTATCGCAGATCATGGCATTGCAGACGAAGGCACTAGCCCTAGCCCGAAAGAGATCACATGGCAACAAGCCATTAATATCACACAAAATGGTGCAGGCATTAATATTTTTACAACACAGCATGATTTCAAACTACTGATCGTAGATGCTGGCACAGATTATGATTTCCCTCAAGACCTTGGCATTATTGATCGAAAGATTCGTAAAGGTACACGAAACTTCTTGCATGAAGCCGCCCTAACATTTGATGAAGTAGAAACAGCATTAACATATGGCGAAGAAATTGTATCGTTAGCCGCTCAAAATAACTGTAATATTGTCTCCATTGGTGAACTAGGCATTGGCAATACTTCGGTTGCATCTATATGGATGTCCCTACTTACAAATATTCCACTCGAACAATGTGTTGGGGCTGGCTCAGGATCTAGTGAAGGATTCACATTAAGGAAATATGAAATCTTACAACAGTCCGTTAATCGTTATACTGGTCCACTCACACCTATGACTATTATGTCAGAATTTGGTGGATTAGAAATGATTATGGCTGTCGGTGCGATGCTACGCGCTGCGGAATTAAAAATGACTATTCTCATTGATGGCTTTTTAATGAGTAACTCTTTATTAATGGCTTCACACATCAATCCAGAAGTTGAACAGTATGCGATCTTTAGCCATAAAAGTGAAGAAAAAGGCCACAGTTTATTATTGGAATATCTAGGTGTTGAACCATTGCTTCATCTAAACTTTTATTTAGGTGAAGGTACAGGTGCCGTTTGCGCTTATCCACTAATTGCATCGAGTGTACGCATGATGAACCAAATGAAAAGCTTTGAGGAAAGTAGAATTTCTAATATTCCATCTTTATGATGTTCATCACTGCTTTAATTTTTTTTACACGTTTACCTTTGTGGCGCTGGTTTTCCGTACCAAGCCAAAATTTTCAACGTGTTATTTATTATTGGCCATTTATAGGTTGGATAACATCCGGTTTAATGATCAGCACATTGCTGATTACTAATAATTTTCTACCATTATCCATCACAATCGTTTTAACCATGATCAGCCGAGTCATTTTAACGGGTGCTTTACATGAAGATGGATTGGGCGATTTTTTAGATGGCTTTGGTGGTGGTCATTCTAAAGAAAAAATTCTTGCCATAATGAAAGATAGCCATGCCGGCATATATGCAATTTTAGGCCTAATCCTCTATTTTCTACTGACATATAATATTATGCTCTCGATCGAATATCATCTATTGATCATATTCATATTCATCACCGATCCATTCTGTAAAATGATTAGTAGCTTGATTACTATCCGCCTGCCTTATGCTAGAACAATCGATACAAGTAAAATCCAAGCCATTTACAGCCAACCAAGCATCAAAGATATCTCTGCTACGCTATTTTTTGGCTTACTGCCATTATTCGCAGCTTTATGGTTTTCTCTAAGTTTTTGGTACATACTTGCAATCATCACACCTATACTATTATTTTTTATATTAACCCAATGGATGAACAATAAGATCCAGGGTTATACTGGCGACTGTGCTGGCGCATTATTTCTGTTATTAGAGCTATCTATGCTATTAACCTTAACCGCTATTCACACTGTACTATGAAACTTATTTTAATCCGCCATACCTCTTTAAATATTGCTTCTGGCATTTGCTATGGACAATCAGATATTGATGTTAGCAGCACATTTATTAATGAAGCAGACATCATCAAAACACAATTAAGTGATTATCAATTTGATGCTACATATACAAGCCCATTGCAGCGCTGCGTTAAATTGGCTAATTTTTGTGGTTTTCCTGATGCAATTCAAACACCACAATTAATGGAATTAAACTTTGGAGATTGGGAAGGTAAACTGTGGGATGATATTAATGATCCTAATTTGCAAAACTGGTTCAATGATTGGCTCCACATACCAGCTACAAATGGAGAGTCATTTATAATGCAATATCAACGTTATGTTGAATTTGTGGAAGCAATCAAAATAAAGCATGCTGATCAAACAATCGCCCTATTCACTCATGGAGGAATATTGCATTGCGCTCGCATTCATGCTGGTCTTGATCAATTTGATAACACTTTTGAACACAAGCCAGCATATGGTGAAATCTTGACAATTAATCTCTAAAATTTAATAAAAAATTGTGAGAGTCAAAATCTAAAGACCGAACATCTGAACGATTGGATAATTTTGAGATTTGTTTAACATCGTTCTTTGGCGTTACTGCCATTACAGGTGTTAAAACAACACCAACCAATAATAATGAACCTATTTTTAAAAAATTACGACGTGAATCATTCATACTTACCATTTTTCCACTGTCCTCTTATTCATCTTTAATGTATGACAAATATAACTCTTTTTCTTTACGAGACAATTGCTTAAAAGCATATTCTTGCTTCATTGCTTCACTTTTTGTTGCAAATATTTCAAAGTGTAGCAAAGACAAAGGGCGTCGTGTAGCAACTCGCGTATATTTAGCACCCACACCATCATTATGTTCTTTTAATCGTCTTCTGATATCAGTAGTATATCCCGCATAGAATGTACCATCATAACATCTTAAAACATAAAAATAATGCACTTCCTCATGCTTCATGATTGATTGCGGCTCTCCCAACGCTTCTTAGCCAATAACCGCATATCTACTACAATATCTGTTTCATCAACGATCTCTTCACCAATGATTTTTTCAATCATATCTTCTAATGTAATCACACCTAACCAGCTACCAAATTCATCATAAATAAAAGCTAAATGCTGTTTATGATCTAATAACCTTCTAAATGCTGTTTTTACACTACTTGTATCTGGTAAAACTAATGGCGGTTCTGCAAAATCTAATACTGTTTTACCAGAAGCTACCAAATCCACATAATCATGGCGAAAAAATACACCTAATGGCGCTTCCTGTTCATCAATAATGGGATAACGAGAAAATTGGTTTTGATCAATCGTTTCTTTTAAATCATCATAACTAATATTAGGGTGAATCGCTGCTGTTACAACCCTTGGCGTCATAATTGAAGTTAAGTCCACCTCATTGAGATCTAAAATATTTGAAATCACGGTCTGCTCTTTAGGCTCAATTTTACCTAGATCCCTTGCGAGAATAGCCAAGGCTTTAATTTCTTGTTTTAAATTTACATCCACTTTATGATTACCAATCATTCTCATAATCAAATCAGAGAGCCAAATAAAAGGCGCTAAACAAACAATCATAGGATTTAAAATGGTTGGTAATATTTTTGCGAGCTCTCGCCAATATTTTGCACCTAAAACTTTGGGAATAATTTCAGATAAAACTAAAATTAAAACGGTCATAACAGCAGAAGCGACTCCCAAATAAGCATTACCATATAATTTAGTAACCTGAGCACCAACACCTGCTGCCCCTGCAGTATGTGCAATAGTATTCAGTGTTAAAATCGCAGCCAATGGGCGATCAATCTTATCTCGCAATTTTTTTAATTTAGGATACAAATTTGGCGCATCCATTTTTTGTTGGGAGATAAAACTTGGTGTTAATGATAACAAAGCCGCTTCTAAAATAGAGCACACAAAAGAAATTGCAATCGCAACCACAACAATGGCAAATAAAATTAACATTGATCTCTCATTATGATAAAAACTGACCGATATTATATAACTTTTTAGGGTTTAATATAAGCAAAGCCTTCATGCTGTTTACGTACTAATTCCATAACCGCAGCAGATACAATCCTTACAAAATCAGGTAATTGATGCTCCTGAATATCTAACCCCCTCATAGAGTTGTGGCAAATATTCAGTGTAACATTCTGCTGAACTAAATTCCTAAAAGCATGATATTTCTCTGGCATCAAATAACCTTTAACGGCCTGAGCATTAGCAATAACAATAATATGTGCATTGCTGACATCAATTTCTTTCAATAGATTATTCACATTGGCAATCACCCGATCCCATTTATCAATCTCATCAACATGAAAGACAACTTTAAAAACTTCAAAATTCATAATTTTATTCATCCAGGTGCCAAGCCCGCCCATATTCCTAGCATTTTAGTTAATTTTGCCAACACATACATAGATAAACCACCGCCTATGCATAAACCAACTAACCATAACCATTGATTTTTAGGCGATTGATTATCCTCTGATTTTTGATGATCTTCGTTCATTATACGCTCCATCACTGTTATTAGATGCTTATAAAAAAATAACAGACAATCTATCCAAAAACAAACTTAAGGTTTATGATCGACTAAAATTTATTCATTCTTATACTTGACGAATGATTTAATGTTGCCTATAATTCTCAGCTCTTACGGTCAATGACCTAAGTAATTGGGCTATAGCCAAGCGGTAAGGCAGCGGGTTTTGATCCCGTCATTCCTAGGTTCGAATCCTAGTAGCCCAGCCAAATTAAAAAGCGATTAACATTGATTTGTTAATCGCTTTTTTCATATCTATATATGTGATTTAAATATATTTAGCATCACCCACAAAAGAGCAATGCCAGCTATTCTTCTCAAATATCACTATTAAAATAATATTCTTACAGCTAATGCAGATAAAGTTATCAATA
>NZ_MVDO01000086.1 GCF_002006755.1 Wohlfahrtiimonas larvae
ATGTTGCCTATAATTCTCAGCTCTTACGGTCAATGACCTAAGTAATTGGGCTATAGCCAAGCGGTAAGGCAGCGGGTTTTGATCCCGTCATTCCTAGGTTCGAATCCTAGTAGCCCAGCCAAATTAAAAAGCGATTAACATTGATTTGTTAATCGCTTTTTTCATATCTATATATGTGATTTAAATATATTTAGCATCACCCACAAAAGAGCAATGCCAGCTATTCTTCTCAAATATCACTATTAAAATAATATTCTTACAGCTAATGCAGATAAAGTTATCAATAAGATAGGAATTGTAAGCACAATGCCTACTTTAAAATAATATCCCCATGTAATCTTTAAATTCTTTTGTGATAATACATGCAACCAAAGTAATGTTGCTAAACTACCAATAGGTGTTATTTTTGGTCCTAAATCACTACCAATGACATTTGCATAAACCATCGCCTCTTGCGTTAAACCTGTTGCGGTGCTTGCATCAATGGATAATACTCCTACTAAAACCGTCGGCATATTATTCATAATAGATGATAAAAATGCCGCTAAAATGCCTGTACCGAATGTTGCAGCCCAAATGCCTTGATCTGCAAATGTATTCAATAAACTTGTAATATAATCCGTTAAACCTGCATTGCGTAAGCCAAATACAACCAAATACATGCCTAAAGAGAAAATAACGATTTGCCATGGCGCGCCTAACACAATTTTTTTCAAATCCACAATTTTGCCACAATGAGCAATCATCATTAATATCAATGCGCCAAGTCCTGCAATTAAACTTACAGGAATATTTAAAGCATCCGACGCGAAAAATCCCACCAATAAAAACAATAAAATAAACCAGCCTGCTATAAAGGTTTTTCTATCTGCAATCGCTGTATTCGGTTGTGGTAAATTATCAGGTAAATAATTCAATTGTATCTCTTTCCTAAAATAGAGATACAACACTGACAATGTCGCTAAAATTGATACAATATTCACAGGTATCATAATAGATGCATAACGGCCAAAGCTGATATCAAAATAATCGGCAGATACAATGTTCACTAAGTTTGAAACAATTAATGGTAAACTTGCAGTATCTGCGATGAATCCCGTTGCCATCACAAATGCTAATGTTGTTGCTCTGCTCGCGCCTAGCGATAAGAGCATTGCCATTACGATTGGCGTCATAATTAATGCTGCACCATCATTGGCAAAGAATGCTGCAACCAAAGCACCCAATAAAATCAAATAGACAAATAATCTTTGGCTACTACCATTACCAAATCGTGCTATATACAGCGCTGACCATTTAAAAAAACCTGCTTCATCTAAAATTAAACTGATGATAATCACTGCGATAAATGTCAAAGTTGCATTCCAAATAATACCCCAAACAACTGGAATATCTTGTAACTGAATCACACCACAAATCAGCGCAACAATCGCCCCCATTGAAGCACTCCAACCAATACCTAATCCTTTTGGCTGCCAAATCACTAAGATCAGAGTCACAATAAAGATCAATAAAGCCAATAACATATTGTTTACCTTTCCTATTTCTATTCAAATTTCATTCAATAAACTTCATAAATTCTTGCGCTATATACAGCAAAATTCATTCATTTTAATATTTCAACTATCATTGAAATATTAGCTATAAAAAATATTCACATAGATCTCTACATGAATATTCATTGATTAAGATTTTTTAAAACATTGCTCTGGCTGACCATTGCAACATTCAGCTGTTAAGAAATTGATCAAGAATTGCATCTGATCGACTTTGGCTTTGTAACGTAAAAATCGCCCTTCTTGCGTCACATCAATCATATCTGCATGCACCAACGCTTTGAGATGAAAGGATAAATTTGTATTAGGTAATTCCAAAGCCTCTGCAATTTCACCTGCAACCAATCCTGAATCTGCATGCTTTATCAATAAACGAAAGATATCCAATCTTATTTCAGAGGATAATGACTCAAACATTTTAACCGCTAATCTCTTGTCCATAATTCAATATTTCAATTAATCTTGAAATAATCATAAACTAGAAAAAGATCGAGCACAATATAATCTTAAATATTCTTAAACCAATCAGATAAATGATCCAATAAACAACGTAATGCTTGCGGCATGTGTTCTCGGCTACTATACACAGCATACACAGTTAAAGGCTTGGGTTGATAGTTGGGCAATACTTGAATCAAGGAGCCGTCTTTGAGCTGATTGCGAACACTTGAATATGGTAACATTGCAATGCCAGCACCAGCACTCGTTGCTTGTGTTAAAAATGTCGATTCATTAGATCTTAACTGCCCTTTAACTGATACGGCATAAACTTGCCCATCATAATCAAAACACCATTCATTTTGCCCAAAATACCGATACACTAAACAATTATGCACTAATAGATCATTAGGTACTTTGGGAAGATCTTTATCAGAAAAATATTCAGGTGAGGCACACACGACAGAATGACAAACACCTAATTTTTTAGCAATTAATTGTGGTTCTAATTGATCTGTAATACGAATGGCCAAATCAATGCGATCTTCTACCAAATTAACTGCCTGATTACTAATTCGTACATCTATTTCAATCTTAGGGTATTGTTTAAGAAATGGAACTAATGCTTTTGCCAATTCATCATATGCAATTGAGTGCGGGCAACTGATTCTCAAACTCCCTGCCGGTGAATCACTATAATTTTGGCTCAATAAAGGTAATCGATTTGCAATATTATTAAGCTTTAGAACTTCGTTATAGATTACTTTACCTGCTGACGTTAAGCTCAAGCGCCGAGTTGTTCGATGCAACAATCGCGCACCTGCCCAACCTTCCATTTCTGCTAAATATCTTGTTACCATTGCACGTGACATATCGAGCTTATCAGCTGCACCGCTTAAACTACCTTGCTCTACAATTGTAATAAAAACTTCTGCCGCCCGAATTCTATCCATATATTTGTCCGATTAATGCAATAGTGAATTGCTTTGAGTGCTATTTATCATCTAAATATTTACGCATATTATAACAATCATCCCATCAACAATAATCCACATAAAGGAAATATTATGAAAATATCCAAATTGATGACCGGCACTTTACTTCTCACAAGCCTAGTTTTTTCTGCACAAGCTGTGACACTCAATGTTGAAACATTTAACCCTAAAAATGATAGCACATTTCCCGTATCATCTAATCTCATTTCTGGTGATAATGAAGCTATCTTAATAGATGCACAATTTCACAAAAAAGATGCTGAACAATTGGTCAAAATGATCCAAGATAGCCATAAACAACTTACAACAATCTACATTAGCCATTCTGATCCTGATTATTATTTTGGATTAGATACCATCACAAAAGCTTTTCCTAACGCTAAAATTATTGCAACCCAAGAAACTGTCGATGCAATTAAAGCTACGAAAGATGGGAAGTTGGCGTATTGGGGCGAAGTCCTCAAAGAGGATGCGCCAGAAACATTAATTGTGCCGACTGCCCTCTCAGGGACTACATTCACATTAGAAGGTGAAGAGATTCAAATTCAAGGATTGGATGGCAAAGCACCTGAACGTTCATTTTTATGGATCCCTAGCATTCAAACCGTAATGGGGGGCGTGGTTGTTTCAGATAATATCCACGTTTGGATTGCAGATACACAAACTCCAGAATCACTTGATGCTTGGGAGGAAACTTTAACACTTATACAATCATTACAACCTAAGGTTGTCATTCCTGGACATTTTGTGGGCGATTCTACACTCAATTTAGATTCAGTTAAGTTTACAGAACAATACCTGAAAGATTTTAGAGCAGCTAATGCATCTAGCAAAAATTCAGAAGAGTTAATTGCTAAAATGACAGCTTTATACCCAAATTTAGAAGATGCTTCTAGCTTAGAAATGAGCGCTCAAGTGATTCAAGGTGAAATGGCTTGGCCACAATAACCATTTCTTATTAGACTCTAAGCAATCGCCATCAGCCTATAATAAGATTGATGGCGATTGTATTTTAAGCCACAGAATTTAAAAACCAACCTGCAATACTTTCTCTCACTGTATTTGTTGGCAACACTTCATGAGGAAATTGCTCAGACATAAAAAAGATCATACGCCCTGCTTTCGGCGACAGCTCTAATAGTTTTGTATCTTCACGATCATAAACCACTAATTCGCCACCATCACCAGTTTGCCAATCTTCATTCATATATAAAACTGTTGTCACTTTGCGGCGACTTTTAGATTGTGGATTATCTAAATGCTTTTGATAAAAAGCGCCAGGTTTATAACGACAAAAATGCGTTTCAAAATCACGTAAACCTAAATACAATCCTGCATTTAATTCTTGGCGAATATCATACATTTTATTGAAATAGCTTTTGATAGGATCACCCATATCATCATCCAACCATAACGTTACATCGCCACGCACATTTGTGTTCAACTGCAACGAAACGCCATTACCAATTTTAGCTTCTTGCAATGTATCTGGAATGCAATCTTTAATGGATTGAATCTCTGAGGTATTTAAAAAATCATCCCAAACGTACCAACCTGAAGTTGTTAAGGAATCTAAAAGATTATTTATTGTCATTGTGTTCAAGATTTCCTATAGATGTGGATATCTTTTATACTCATAAAATTATGATAAATAAAATTTAAAACTTTAATTATGCACTCAGAAAAAAAAGCGCCAAAATAAGCGCTTTTTTCGTTACATTCTCGCTAGATTATGATGCCTAAGCCCATTGTATCTGGAAGCTTAACATCTTCACCTTGATAAATAATTCCTCTCGGTGATTCCGTTAACCACAATGGTGCATCAAAGTCGCAATACAAAACATTCGGATGACTTGCCGCAAAGTGTGCTGCCGCAGTGACAGAAATGGATGACTCCATCATCGAGCCAATCATACATTCCACACCATACAATGCCCCCAGATCAGCAATCTTAATTGCTTCACTAATGCCGCCACATTTCAGCAATTTAATGTTCAATAGATCCACACAGCGATCCTTCAACAATGCAAACGCTTCTTGTGGTGAAAATACGCTTTCATCTGCCATTATTTTCATGTTCACATGATCCGTCACATATTTCATGCCTTCAAAATCCTTTGCATGAACAGGCTGTTCCACCCAATCAATGTTGAAAGCTAAGCGCTCCAATTCATGAATCACACGAATCGCATCTTTCGCTTTCCAACCTTGGTTGGCATCCAATCGTAAACGAATATGTGAAGGAATTGCATCCACAATCGTAGAAATGCGTTCGATATCTTTATCTGGTGCATTGCCCACTTTGATCTTTAATGCAGAAAAGCCCTGCGCCACAGCATCCATCGCTGCTTGTTTCATCACAATCGGATCATCTAAGCCAATTGTCATGCAAGTTGTGAGTGGCTTGTTGCCACCCAAAACTGCATACAATGGTTGATTGAGCCATTTGGCAAATAGATCATGCAAAGCAATATCAATCGCCGCTTTTGCACTGCTATTATTGATGCAAGATTTCTGAACCTTTAACAACAATACATTCAAGTTACGCGCATCTTGATTCAATAAAGCATTCGTAATTGGCCCTTCCAACGCTGCAACAATACTTTCTTTGCTATCACCAGTGATCACCCAAGTTGGCACTGTTGCACCAATGCCCATCAAACCATTGTCTGTATGAACTTTGACTAGGATATTTTCAATTTCATATGCCGTTCTCAATGCTGTTTTAAATGGCACACGCAATGGGCATAGTTCAGTAGCAACTTCAATTTTAACAATTTTCATAGCGAGCCTTTAAATCATCGACAACAATTGACCAATCAATAAACCAAAATAAGTACCTAAGAATGAGCCCATAAGCGCCATTAAAATACCAATCGGAATTAATGATTTATGGTAGCTCGCTGCCAACATTGGCGCAGAAGCCATACCACCGATATTCGCTAAACTTGCAACACCTAAAGTAAATAAGTCATAACGGAATAATTTACCCAAAAGTACCATCACGATTAAATGGATCAATAGAATCAAGAAGCCTGCCACTAAATAAATTGGTGCTTGTGTTAAGCTACTAAAATCAGAGCGTGAAGCAATCAATGCAATAATGATATATAACATTACATTGGAAATTTCCATTGAACCAGAGATTCTAGAAACTGGTGTTACAGCTAAGATCAAGCCAATAAAAGATGCAATCATAATTGTCCAAGTCATCCCATTGATCACATCACCCACTGCTGGCAAAATACGACCTAACCATAAACATACCGCTGAAACACTTAAGCCAATCGCCAATAAATATAAAATATTGTGGAATGTAATTGGCTTCTCTTTCTCTTCTTCTAACTCTAATTTTGCTGCTGAATCACCCAATACATCTGGTGCTTTTGTCCATTTGTTGAATTTTGGTGCAAATGGAATCAACCAGAACATAAACATGACCCAAACTGCGTAGTTGATTGTATCCATCATCAAGATGTAGCCGAATAAGTTTTCAGGCACTTGTAAGATATCTTGCAATGCAACCATATTTGCAGAACCGCCCGTCCAGCTACCTGCTAACGCGCCAAATGCTCTCCATGTGCCATCAATAAAGAAGCCTTGTAGTGCTACATAAACCACGACAAATGCAACAAATATACTCACAACTGCACATGAGAATGCTAACAACATGCGAGGACCCAATTTGATGATGCTACGTACATCACACTTCAATAACATCAATACCAACATCGCTGGTAATAATGCT
>NZ_MVDO01000087.1 GCF_002006755.1 Wohlfahrtiimonas larvae
GCCTTGTAGTGCTACATAAACCACGACAAATGCAACAAATATACTCACAACTGCACATGAGAATGCTAACAACATGCGAGGACCCAATTTGATGATGCTACGTACATCACACTTCAATAACATCAATACCAACATCGCTGGTAATAATGCTCCGCGCACGGATGAATATGCACCACTAATTTCAGCATTATTGGCAAACAAACCTGCGGTATTCATCACTGCTGCCACCACGTAAACCAAAACAATTGCAGGCACAAATGTTAGTATTTTACGCTGATGCGTAAACTGCTGTAATGCAGTCATTGCAGCGGCTAAACACACCAGAACTGCAACATAAGAAAAGCCATTTTCAATCATAATTTCCTCCTAATAACCTTTATTTTTTATAAAAAAAACGGCCAAAACCCAATGATTCAAATCAAAAAGACTTGAAGCATCTGATTTTGGCCGGATTTTATTTATTCAGTATAAATAAAGCTGCTCAAAAAGTTACTTAGATTCGCTTTGCATTATTTGCTGGTATTTCTTTTGCGCATCTTTCAATGCAACACCAAATGCTTTTTGCGAGGATCCAAAATAACGCGTGTTAATGCAATCAATGACATCAGGGCTCAATACATTTTTACCAATCAATAGACTTTTCACAAAGCTATTGGTTAAACCTAAAGTTGCAGAGCATTCGACATCGACAATGATGGCAGTTTTCCTATCCACAACGATTCCGACAAAAAAGGCTTTATACACTTCCATGATTGGGTTGTTCTGCGGTGATTTCGCATCCCCAACAATATAGATAGTTGTATCCTCAAAATGCATAATGAAGCCTTCTTGGTGAAATGTTGTATCCAATAATTAACTTATATCTAAGCTAATTTCCTTGGAATATAGCATTCAATGTTTTAATCAACAAGTAGAATTTACATTTCTCTTATTCTTATCTAATACATATACACTTAACATCATGAAATATTAGATAAACACTCAGTTTAAAACCTACAAGCCAACAACATTCAATCATATAAATTACTTTATAACGGCTTCAAAGGATATTCCGCAGGAATATTGTATTGCTGCATTTGCTCATCAAATGTCATGATGAAGGACTGATCTTTATATTCAGCACCCAAATAATGGCCATTCAATGTGATTTTAATGTCATACATTTTCTTTTGATCATTCGGGATAAATTCATAGCTTCCCTCAATAATATCACTCAGATCTGCATGATCTCCACCTGCATAATGCTCACTATCATCATAGAAAGTAGGGATATATGAATCAAAAATTTTGCCATTCTGATCACCCACAACCATAATGCCACCTTGAGAAACGCCTTGCCCTGTATAACCTGTTTCTGTCACAAAACCATAGCTATTGAAGCCAATTTTATGAAATTTATAATCCGTTGGTGCATAACCTGAAGAACCTGCGTCGATAAATAGCTCTTGCGCGATCACATTGCTCTCAAAGCCCTCGCCATTATCTTCAATGATTAAACCAATATTGCCTTGCAAAACATGTGCATCTTCAAAATTATCGCCCACAGCTAAATAGTAGGTTTTGTAATGCCCTTCCTTTTCTTCATTTGGCACAGCTTCATTGGCATGCAACGATACGCAATATTGGCTTGTACCGCTTTCTGTTTCTTTCTTGGCAAAGTAGCACATCTCAGATTCAGAATACTCTTTATAAGCTTCTTTCATCACATCTGTTTTGGCAGTTGCCAATGGCATTACTAACATTAATCCTAAAATTGCATATTTGTTCATCACACTCTCCATGAGTATTTAGGACAATAAAAAAGCCTTTAATGCATTATTATTAAAGACTTATATAAAAATATTTTAATCTTATTTCTTTATAAACATCTCTTTCACAAAATCTACTTCGCCCGTTTCTACTTTATAGAAAGCACCCACGATGCCAATCTCACCATTTTCATACATATCTTTTAAAACTGTACTTTTTTCTAAAATATGATCAATTGTATATTCAACGTTATGGAACGCCACCATATCTACAGCTTCTTTAGATCTAATGTCTAAATCTTGATTATGAGCTTTAACCTGTTTAATAGAGGGTTGAATTTTGGCTAGCAAGTTAGTTAAATGCCCTAATTCAGCACCATGACAAGCGCCTGTAATCGCACCACAATGAGAATGCCCTAACACCATAATCAATTTAGAACCTGCCAATTTACATGCAAATTCCATTGAACCAATGATATCTTCATTCAATACATTACCCGCAATGCGTGTACTAAAAATATCACCCAAACCTTGGTCAAAGATCAATTCAGCAGATGTTCGGCTATCAATACAACTCAAAATGATCGCAAAAGGAAACTGCCCTTCTTTGGTTTCGTTCACTTGTTCGAGCAAGTTGCTGTGTGCTTTTAAGTTTGCCACAAAACGCTTATTGCCTTCTTTCAAGAAATCTAGCGCCAATTCTGGTGTTAAAGACTTCTGATCTTCGATGTTATGTAATCTCATTGTTTAACTTCCAAATGATGGTAAATAGTTAAACAATCTACTCCGATTTTTCCAAAAATGGCGATAATGAAAAATATTAATCCAAAACCTGTATAGACAGCTTTACGAAATTAACACTGATAAATTACATATCATTTAAGATCAGTTGCTTGATTTTCACGGCTTTCTCAAAGTGATCGAGCTTGTGTGTTTTGATCCACCAAGTGGCAGCTTCCATCAATAATTCAGGATCATCATTTTTATTTTTAAAAAATGCGTAGAAAGACAAACCAACATTGTCGCCTTTCTTTTCAGTTTTCTCATCACAACCTGCGATGAATCGTTGTTTGAGTGAATCTCTCATTAATTTTTTACTCTCAATGGCAATACATCTTCCACAATCATTTGCGTATAAGCTTCTTTCACCGCTTTATTGTATTTAAGCTTGCTCACAGGATGTTCAGTGCTAGATTTATATTGATCAAAATTGCTTGTTTTTCTTAAATCATCTTCACCAATTTGTGCTTCATCCACTTTGCTGGGATTATAGTTATCTACAATAAATCTCAACTCATCCTCTTGAACAGCCCATTTTTGTGCAAAATTTTTCACTAAATGATCAATCGTACTCGTGATCATATCATTCAGTAATTCATTAATATTTTTACCACGATATGTATTAGGGTCTTTTTGAATATCTTGCCATAATTGTGCCATTAAACTTGCAAGTTTGGCATTATCAATGCTCAAGCGTTCAATATAATCCGTCACCTCTTGTGATTTTATATTATTTTCAAATTGAAATTCCGCAGCTTTAGTTTCTAATGGTAAAAAGCGTTGAATTAAAGCTAATATGTAATGATAGTTAATTTCGTCACTATGATGCGTTTGCAAATCATATTCAATATCTAATGGCTCTATATCAAGATTCTCACTGCTAACTACACGTAACTCTTCTAATATATTTTTATATTTGCCGTGATATTCTTCCAACTCATCATTATGAATACCAAAAATCTCAGCAAGCATTTCAGGCTGAAATTCATAATAAGCTTTTATTGCAGTCATAGCTTTATCTAACTCTTGGAAAGCTTTAGCAAATACTCGTTTCTCTTCCACCAATAGATCATCAATAACTTCAGGATTTGCGGCGATATTTTTCAATGCTGCGAATGCTTCT
This sequence comes from Wohlfahrtiimonas larvae, assembly GCF_002006755.1. GTDB lineage: Bacteria > Pseudomonadota > Gammaproteobacteria > Cardiobacteriales > Wohlfahrtiimonadaceae > Wohlfahrtiimonas > Wohlfahrtiimonas larvae. Next base: position 3,652 of record NZ_MVDO01000087.1, read on the forward strand.
GCTAAATTTTCCGCTGCTTCTTCATAACTTGGTGCTAAAATAAAGTTCTCACCACCATTGGAATATAAAAATAGCGCATCATTGACGGCTTCTGTAAATACCAATGGCGTTTGGAAAGTCACAATTTGTCCAAATTTTTTATTATGATCAAATAATCGATTTGTACGAGAAAATGCTTGAATAATATTAGGTGCGCTCATTGGCGGGCGATCAATAAATAATGTTGAAATACAAGGTGCATCAAATCCTGTTAATAAACGATCCACTACAATGATCAGATCAATTTGCTCTGCCCTATTCTGATAACGCTCACTTTTACGAGCCAAGCGAGCATTCACATTTTGATTATATGCCCGCATATTTTCCAATGAGTAACTTGTACCATACATTGCATTATAATCAACAATAGATGCCGCCATTTTCATTTGGTTATCCACTGAACTTTCTTCATTTTCAGAGAGAGAATAAGTAATCGCAACTTTTGGAAAGTCAGGCAAAATTGCCTTTGTGCGCTCACTCACCGTAACCGTTTCATTGCCCTCAATCACACTTTGAAATAGATCATAATACTCCTGAGCAATGGCAATACTTGGCACTGTGAGCATTGCACCATAAGCTTTACCAACGCCACTTTCTGTTGAAAACCCAAGTTTATTGCGAGATTGATTCACAATAGAATCGATCACCTTTAAACGATGCTCTTTACTATCATAAACATCCTTTGGGATCAGCTTTTCTTTATCTATCAGAGATAAGCCATCAATATTTTTCATAGGATGATAATGACGAATAATGTCATCCATCATATCTTCTTGTAATGGATTTTTATATTCAATTTGAAACCCTAAAACAGCTGCATCATTAATCGCTTCCTTCACCGTATATTGATGCAAACATGAACGTTTTGGATTCTCTTCTGTTGGTCGATTTTGTGGGCTACTATACATCATGGCAGTTGTTGTATGTTTTTTCAATTCACCAAAAATTGGCGTGCCTGTAAAGCCATACCACATTGCATAACGAAAGATTTGATCCAACTCTTTTTTCTTTTGTGGCGTTACAGCTCGATGGCACTCATCCACAATAAATGCAACTTTTAGTTTTTTAATTTTTTCATACGTTTTAGTTAATCGTTCTGTTGCATCTTCTGACATACGCTTCATTAAGTGATTCAGCTTTTGGATCGTTGTCACAATCACAGTACGGTCATCACTCGCTAAACGCTTCACCAAGTCATTCACATTGTCCGTTTCATCAATGGAAATTGGGTCAAACTCCGCATACGATGCAAATGAACTTGTAGTTTGCTGATCCAGATCCACACGATCCACAATGAAAATAGTTTTATCAATGGATGGAATTTGCAATAAATTAGATGCCACTTTATAGGATGTTAATGTTTTGCCTGAGCCTGTTGTATGCCAAACAAAGCCAGATAATTGCTGTTTAGAAGCTTCTTTCACAGCTTCTATCGCGTGAATTTGATAAGGACGCAACAGTATCAACGCTTCTTTATCACGATCTGTAATAGAATATTGTGTCACCATTCTGTGTGCTTGTGGAATGGATAATACATTTTTCGCAAAGGCTAGATAATCCGTCACAGGTTGATTATTCGCATCCACCCATTTACTCAGAAATTTCTCATTAATCTGTTTATATCCGCTCGATGCAATATAGCGTGTATCTGTACCATTGCTCACCACAAACATCTGTGTCGATGAAAATATACCTTTAAATTTATCTTCTTGTAAATACTTTCTAATCTGACGGAAAGCATCCATATATGGGTGTTGGCGGTTTTTCAATTCCACATGGATCATCGGCAAACCATTGATGAGCATTGTGACATCAAATCGTCTTTCTCTGCTTTGTTCTTGGGAACTTGTGAATTGATTGATCACTTCATAAACCGTTGTACCACCCGCAATATCCGCACGATTGATCACATTCAAGCGAATTGTGCCGAGGCTTGCATCTTCTCTTTGCACTTGCACTTTTGCGATGCCATTTTCCCCAGATAGCCATTTGGCAGCTTCATAGAAATTCGGGAAAGTAAGCTGTGCTTTGACTTGGTTAAATTCTTGTGCTGTCAGCATTTTATCTTTCAGTGCTGCACGATTATTGCGCTCTAAAATTTGTTTAAGATTCGTCCACAAATCCGCTTCTGTGCGTAAATCCTCACGATAAATCCATTGAGATTCCCCAGAAATTAACTGATTAATCAAATCTTCTTCGAGCTTTGCTTCTTTCGTAAATTTAACCACAACTCTCCTTTTAATATTAATAATGTGATCTATTATCTGCGCTTGCAAAAATTGTTAACATAAACATTATCGCAAAATACCCTACGACTAAAATAACCCCAAAATATGCAATAATAGATAGAAGACTAAACTGAACTAATGTGCCAAAAAACCCATAAATCCAATTGGTAACAACAAAGTTATATATTGCGACACCTAAATAAATTAAAAGAGCAATGATCACTAATACAATGCCATTCAAGGTTTCTGAAGTGAATATTATGCCAAATAATTCATATCCTTTAGCATTCACAATAGAAGAGTTATACCAACTCACACCCCAAATAAATAAACCACCTGCAATGCCGAGGATAATAAGCATTGGTTTAGTGAAAAATGCATGATCAAACTTATCTTCACAATGCTCATTAAAAAACATAATAACACCAGCTAAAATCACCAATGCCACAATGATCCCGACAACAATCAATACCGTCACTTCCATACTCCTTTATATTTTCTATTTTAGATATACATTATTTTAATATTTTACAAACTAACTGATTTAAATTACATAGGATTAATTCTGATACATATCTCTCATGACTCTTGGTGAAGTTGCCAATGCAGAAGCAACAAAATACACAGCCAATAAAATGATGCCAAAATATGCAAAGACTGTTAATAATCCAAATTGAACGATTGTGCCAATTAAGCCATAAACCCAATTGGTTTTAACAAAATTATAAATTGCTATGGCAAGATAAATGGTGATCGAAAATGCGATCAAAACAACAGAACTCAATGTGCCTTGATTAAAAAAAATCCCCATCAATTCATAACCTGATTTATCGGTCGCTGCGGATAATGAATACCAATGCATACCCAATAAAAACAATCCACCTGTCACACCCAAAGTAATCACAATCGGCATAGTAAAAAAACGATACCCAAACTTTTGTATACAATGTCTATTAAAGCCAATAATAAATAACCACAATCCAATTAAGCTTATGATTGCAATGATGATTGTTAACATCGTCATTAATCTATTTCCTTTTTATGCTTTATATCTTGGAACTTCCCGGCACGATTCACACCAATCGAAGCTAGGTTTAGCATCACGATAGATTTTAATAATTTTTCCATTCGAACAATTTGGGCATGCATCTTGTGTACCCAAATCTTGATGATATAAATAATTGCTCACTGCATTTGGAAAATAATTCGTTAATATTTCTAGTAAATATTTACGATCAATTAAGATAAGGTTTTCATTTGCTTCTTTCAGCGCAAAATCATCAAAATAATGTGTTGTGATGAATAAACCCATTTGACAATTTTTACTAGATAATGAGCCTTTAAATGCATTCACATCTTTATTATTAATTCGGCTATTGCAACCTTTAGGATTCCAAGCTTTACATTGCACGCCTATTTCACGAACATTGCCTTTATAACCGATCACATCAATACCACCATCATTCATGCCATCAGTAATCTCTGCGTAATATCCCATTTTTTCCAAGATTAACTTGGCAATTTCATTTAAAGCTGTGGATTTATCTTTTTTAGCTTTTGCAGTATTTTCGCTAGTATCATTCAGAGTTTTGATTAAAGAGAGAACTTCATTGCCTTCTTGATCAAACGTTAATAATTCTGCCAAATTCACTGTATTGACCGCTTCAACTACTTCTACATTTTGCTCTTTTGTTTTCTTCTTAAAAATTGATAACATCTAACTAACTTCCTTCTTATACAATTACAACTTAAATTCTGTATTCATTCCCCCGAATCAATACAGCGTAAAAAATTATACAAACATTCTTTGCAACATCGCCTTTTTCAAGCTTTGATAGCTTTCTAATTTCTTTTCATGCTGCGCTATTTGCTGATCCAACTTCTGAAAAAATGCCCCAATCTTCTGCTGTTCTTCTATTTTTTTGGGTATTTGAATTTTCAACCTAGATAATGATCGCTGGCTCACTCCTGTTGCTGTACCACCACTTGCCAAAGCTTGTAATTCTTTAACTACTTGATGAGAGCGCAATAAACATGCTAAAAAATCATCTGTAATTATCAATTCTTTAGTGATAAATGCTATTGTTCGTTGGCTTAAAATATATCCTCTATTATCTGGCACTTGAGCAACATTTCCCATAGGAGCTTCTGTTGTGAATAAAACTTGCCCTTTTCTTAACTCTTTGCCATTCATCCATTTTTGATATAACTCATCATTGCCATAATGTGCATCAACATCAAAATCAATATAACCTTGTTTTACATTAAGTGCTGATAATGCTAAATAACCATTATTATCATCAGACCAACCTAGCCCTATTTTTAATGGAGTTCTGCCTCTAAAATCAATGATATCTTCGATTGTATCTAAAAAGTTAAACTTGTCCCAATCCCCATTAAATCCATCAAAGCGCACTTTTGGCACTTTCTCGCCTTTTTGTGGGAACATCTTTTGCAACATAGCTTTTTTATAGTTTTGCGCTGTTTCCAATGCTTTTTGTTGCAATTCGATTACTTGATCGATTTTTTGGAAGAAATTCCCGATTTTAGTTTGTTCTTTTAATTCAGGAACACAAATTGGCATTTTTTGGAAAGTTGCCATTCCAATAGCAAAACGATCTGATCTAGCACCTTGATCACCATGAGTAAACATGAATTTGTGCCAATTAGTTGTAGAGAAATAATGTTCTAAAAAATCAAAATTAATAATATGTGAATTAGGACGGAAAACAGAATATAAAGGTGACATAACTCCTGTACGACCTAATTTATTACGTTTAATTGGTCCAACAGGTGCAAAATTCGATATTCTTGGGTTATATACAAAATCATTATCTTGGACAACGTAATAGTTATCTAAATTTGCTTCATTAGAAATATCTTTATCAAAGAAATCTCTTTGATTAATAATTCCTCGCTCAGCAGAATTAGTAAATGTTTCAGTGACCTGATTATCCTTATTTTTTTCTTGAACACGAGAAGATATTTCACTCAATTTTTTCTTTTGCCAAGGATCAGAAAATCCTGAAAAACGGAGTTTTGGGATATGGGTTTCTGTTTTAGCCATTGTGATCACCTTTAAGGATTGCTTTAAAGGCTTCGAGTTCATCATTGGCTTCATTAGTTGTGCCAACCAATTCGCCAAGCATTGCAAATAACTCTTCTTCTGCTGTTTTTAATTCCGCATTCACGCTGATCATATTCGCTGAAATATCCGCCAGCGGAATTTCAGGTTCAGCTTCAAATGTATCCACATAACGCGGAATATTGAGGTTAAACTCATTTTCCTCAATCTCTTCAAAGCTTGCCACATAGCTATATTTATCCATCGTTTTACGATTGACGTAAACATCCAAAATCTTAGCAATATTTGCTTCTGTCAAAATATTCTGCGTGCGAACCTTGTCAAATTCGCTAGATGCATCAATGAACAAAACATCTCGCTTATCATAATCCTTTTTCAAAACGATGATCGTTGTCGGAATGGATGTATTAAAAAAGATGTTGGAGGGTAAGCCAATCACCGCATAAATATGACCATTTTCTAACAAAATTTTACGAATTTTCTCTTCAGCACCACCACGAAACAGAACGCCATGCGGTAAAACAATCGCCATTGTGCCATTAGATTTTAGATGATAAAAACCATGTAACAAAAAAGCAAAGTCTGCTTTCGACTTCGGTGCAAGTACGCCATAAGGCGCAAAACGCACATCATCCAAAAAGCCTTTTGCGGCACTCCAATCTGCTGAATATGGCGGATTCATCAAAACGCCATCAAAGTTTGTTGGCTCTTCTGTTGGCCAGTCATCATCTAATGTATCCGCATTATTCAAATATTGGTTAGCAATTGGCACACCATGGAGCATCAAATTCATGCGCGCTAAGTTATAAGTAGATGTATTGATCTCCTGCCCAAAATATTGAACAGTATTTGGTTCAGTTGTTTCTTTTTTAATATTCAACATCAAAGAACCTGAGCCCATTGTTGGGTCATATACGCTGAAGCCTTTTTGATCCTCTTTACCATGAATCACGATTTTAGTCATGAGTTCTGCAACAGGCTGTGGCGTATAGAATTCCCCTGCTTTTTTCCCTGAATCTGAGGCAAATTGCCCGATCATATATTCATAAGCATCGCCCAAAATATCACCCGAATGCCCTGCAAAATCAATTTCTGCTAATTCCTTCATAATGCCTGAAATAGTTTCATTTTGCTTTTGTGGTGTTGAGCCCAATTTACGAGAATAAAGATCTATGTCTTGAAACAAATTGGCAAAAGCATCGGCTGATTGCTCTATATTACGAAAACCCTGCTGTAAACTTTCTAATTGAAAAGATTGGCTGTGTACCTCATTGATCAACTGCGTAAATGTATATTGTGGTTCGATCACATAGGAAAACTCATCTTTCAAGGCATCTTTTAAATCTTCATGAATCTCAGGATCATGATAAGCCTCTGCATAAATTGCCTGTGCTTGCGTTAGATTTTCAGCCTTTTCTTCTAATTGATCCACTGCATAATGGAGCATTTTATCGGATAAATATTTATAAAAAATAATGCCTAATAAATAGTTCTTATATTCATTGGCATCCATTTTTGACCGCAAAATATCGGCAGATGCCCATAATGCGCTGTATAAAGATTTAGAGTTTTGCTCTGACATAATCAATCCATCATTGTGTTCATTAATATGGGAAAGGATTCTAGCAGATTTAATAGATGTCATAGGCAATTACTAAGTATAAAACCAATCTTTATGATGATTTAAAGTTTATATGCTAACCAATCAATAATTGCTAAAGAAGTTAAACTCTTTCATATTAAAAACTGCATAAAATAATAATATTATAAGAGGGGAAATAACAGTGATACTAC
>NZ_MVDO01000088.1 GCF_002006755.1 Wohlfahrtiimonas larvae
TAGAGTTTTGCTCTGACATAATCAATCCATCATTGTGTTCATTAATATGGGAAAGGATTCTAGCAGATTTAATAGATGTCATAGGCAATTACTAAGTATAAAACCAATCTTTATGATGATTTAAAGTTTATATGCTAACCAATCAATAATTGCTAAAGAAGTTAAACTCTTTCATATTAAAAACTGCATAAAATAATAATATTATAAGAGGGGAAATAACAGTGATACTACAGCAGCTCAAAGAATGGTTAGCTGAAGCCACTACCATTCGACAACAATTTCATTCATACCCTGAACTAGGATTTCAAGAACATAAAACACAACAAAAAATTATAGAGTTACTAAAAAAATATGGCGTTGAACACATTGATACTCGTTTTGGAAAAACTGGGGTAATCGCTGTGATCAAAGGCAATCGATCAGGTTCATCCATAGGATTACGTGCAGATATGGACGCATTGCCCATTCAAGAAAATAATACTTTTAATCATAAATCACAAATTCATAACCAAATGCATGGCTGCGGCCATGATGGCCATACAACTATGTTATTAATGGCTGCTAAATATTTAGCATTGCATAGAGATTTTTCAGGACAGGCAGTGTTATTTTTTCAGCCCGCAGAAGAAGGCTTGGGTGGTGCTGAAACTATGGTCGTTACAGAAAAAGTTTTAGAACATTATCCTGTTGATGCCATCTATGCACTACATAATTGGCCTAATCTGCCTGTAGGTACCTTTGCATTTCGTAAGAAAAATATTATGGCAAGCTCTGACCGCTTATTTATCACTATTAAAGGTAAAAGTGGGCACGCAGGTTTACCGCATAGATCACAAGACCCTTTATTAGTCGCCACACATATTTACCAAGGAATTCAAGGGCTTGTTAGTAGAACTTTTAACCCTTTAGACCCTGTGGTGATTTCTATTACACAAATTCATGCAGGCCAAACAAACAATGTTATTGCAGATGAAGCCAAAATGTCTGGTACATTTAGAACACATTCTCATGAAGTTCGTAATGATTTGATTAAAAAATTACAATTACTCGTCGAAAATATAGGCAAAGCTTTTGATATGGAGGCAATCTTTGAATTGGGGCAGATACATCATCCCGTAACCATTAATACAGATCTAGAAACAGACATTGCCATCACTGCTGCGAGTGCGATTGTGGGAAAAGAAAATGTCATCACAGATATTACACCAATGATGACAGCAGAGGATTTCTCTCATTTCTTAGTACATTGTCAAGGTTGTTATGGATTCATAGGCAATGGCACTGAAGCACCTTATAATTCAGACTTACACAATTCATTTTATGATTTTAATGATGCCATCATTCCTTATGGCGCTTCATATTTTGTAAAAATCATACATGCTTATCAATAAAACTATTAATAAATTATTATAAATATCCTCGCCTATTTAATCTAAGGAGAGCATTATGACAACACTTAACAATCATAAAGGGTGGTTTGATCGCCTAGAATCCTTTGGTAATAAAATCCCACATCCTCTATTTCTATTCAGTACACTTTGTCTCATTATCGCCGTTACATCTTGGATACTGAGCTTTTTTAATCCTCAATTAGTTCATCCAACAACTGAAAAAATTGTGACTGTTCGAAGCATTATCAGCAGTGAAGGTTTAGTTTATATTCTAGAATCAACCATTAATAATTTTATTAATTTTAAACCCTTAGGTTTAGTCTTATCAATGATGATAGCAGTAGGATTAATGGAAGAAATCGGACTAGCAGGCGCAGCCATTAAGTCTGTCCTACTCAATGCACCCAAGAAATTTGTTACTATGACTATTTTTTTCGTTGGCATTATTGGAAATCTTGCATCAGATGCCGCTTTTGTCCTCATCCCACCTTTGGCAGGTATTATCTTTGCTGCAACTAAACGTAATCCAATTGTTGGAATATGTACAGGTTTTGTTGCTGTAGCTGCAGGTTTTACAGCCAATATTTTCATTGCGGGTACAGATGTTTTATTATCTAGTGTTACAAACGAAGTACTAACCACAGTATCTGATCAAACCATTACGCCTGCTGCTAATTGGTATTTCATGTTGGTATCTGTGCCATTTATCATGATCATTGGCACATGGATTACTGAAAAGATGATTGAACCTCGTTTCCCTGTATCAGAAGCAAAAATAACACAAAATACTGAAGAAACGTACAAACTTTCTAGAATTGAACTACGCGCTGTCAAAATAACAGGTATTTATGCTGTAGTATTTAACATAGCTTTATTACTCATGATCTTACCTGAAAACTCGCCATTACGTAATTCTACTGGAGGATTAGTACCATCACCATTTTTAAATGGCATGATTCCGATCATTATGCTATTTTTTATCAGTTGTTCACTTGTATATGGATTTCTAGCAAAAAAAATCACAAAAATGGATGACATTCCTGCCATCATGACTAGATCATTAAAGAATGTTGGCGGTTACATTATTCTGGTTTTCTTTGTTGCGCAATTTATTGCTTGGTTTAATTGGACCAATCTATCACTTTATTTAGCTATTGGCGGTGCTAACTTGCTTTCTGCCATAGAAATACCGAATACTTTCATGCTAATTTTATTAATAATACTCTCAGCATTAATTAATTTAATCATTTTCAGTGGCTCTGCACAATGGGCGCTGATGGCTCCTGTCTTTATTCCACTATTTGTTTTATTAGGCATGGAACCTTCCGCAATTCAGATGGCTTATAGAATTGGCGACTCAACTACTAATGTTATATCACCAACTAACCCATATCTACCTATGATATTAGCGATGATTGCTCAATATAATCCTAAGTTCAAATTTGGTACATTTTTATCCATAATGATGCCATACGCACTGATTTTATTGACATCATGGAGTATTTTATTCTTAATCTATTATAACTTAGGGTTACCTTTAGGCCCTGCATAATGCACTAAAAAAAGAGGATCAATGATCCTCTTTTCAATACTCGCAATGATTAATTAAAATTAAGCAATTGGTGGAGTATATGTACCATTCGCGATGGAATCTTTAATACGATCAGCTTCTGCTTGCACTAGCGACAAGAGATTTTGAACATTTTCCAAAGTTGCGATTGGGCTTAATGTTGTCATTTTTAATGATTGAACATCACCAACTTTTGTTACGCCGATATTTGCTTCACCACGTGCAAATAGTTCATCTGCCACGTTTTGATTCAAATTATCCACGAACTCAACAGGATAACCTTCAGGCACAACGCGAAATAACACTGATGCAAATTGTGGTTCAACCAACAATTCTAAGCCATTGGTTGCTTTAATATAATCCGCAACATCACGTGTTAGTTTCACGCCATGATCAATCATTGAGCCATATAGCTCTTCACCCAATGCTTCCACTGTCATCCATAATTTCAACGCATCAAAACGGCGCGTTGTTTGTAAGGATTTAGACACAAGATTCGGCACGCCATGCTCTTCATCATAAGCTGAGTTTAAATATTCAGCTTCATAATGCATGTAACGATAGTTTGCTTCATCTTTCAGTAAGAAAGCACCACATGAAATGGTTTGGAAATAATGCTTATGGAAATCCAATGTCACAGAATCAGACAACTCCAAGCCATCCAACATTGCGCGATATTCATTCGACAAAATTAAAGCGCCTCCCCAAGCTGCATCAATGTGCATCCAAGCATCATATTGATCAGCAATGTTTCGGATCTCTTTCATTGGGTCGATTGCACCCGCATCTGTTGTGCCTGCTGTTGCCACGATACATGCCACGATTTTGCCATCAGCTTTGAGGTCAGCCATTGTTTTTGCTAATGCGGCAGTATCGATCTGTGCATCGCTATTTACAGGAACCGTCACAACTGATTGAAAGCCCATGCCCATCATTGCTAGATTTTTCTGGACAGAAAAATGCGCATTTTCAGAACATACGAATTTCACATTGCGCATTGCATCTGACGGAATACCATCACGCTGAACAGACCAAGGTTTACCGTTGTCATCTTTCCAGTTTTTAGCAATACACGCATCGCGCGCTAATAAAATACCCATCAAGTTGGATTGCGTGCCACCTGATGTGAATACGCCAGCTTGCCCTTCTCCATAACCAACTTTTTGACGAAGCCAATCAATCAATTGCACTTCCATCAATGATCCTGCTGGGCTTTGATCCCATGAATCCATTGATTGGTTAGTGGCATTGATTAATACTTCAGCAATTTGGCTTGTGACCATTGTTGGGCAATGTAAGTGCGCCAAAGAGTGAGGATGATGAACTTTTAAGCTTTTATTTAAGAAAAGTTCCACCATGCGATCCAATGACTTTTGTACGCCCATACCTTCTTTAGAAGGTTGAAACGCAATTTCTTTGCGGAGCGCTTTAATGCTGCCGCCCGTGTACATTTTTTCGTTTTGCAACCATGCAGAAACAGCTTCCACTGCTTCGCCCATCGCTGACTGATAGTCAGCGATGGATTGTGCATCATTGCAGAACAATGCTTTACGGTGTTCTGCAAAATCAGCCATCTTTAAGCTCCTCTCACCATTGTTAATGCTTCCGCGACTGCTTTCTTAAAGCGAGCAATCACTTCTTCACACTCAGCTTGAGTAATAATCAATGGGCACAATAAACGAATCACTGTACCGTTACGGCCGCCTTTCTCTAACAATAATTTGTTATTGAAACATGCCGTTTGGATCGCTGCTGACAATTGAGAATCGCCTGGGAATAATCCCATATGATCTTTTTGTTTTGTTTCATCAACAATTTCTATGCCGATCATCAAACCACGACCACGCACATTGCCAATGCATGGGAATTCTTTAGATAAATTTTTCAATTCAGCTTGTAAGAAATCACCACGTTCTTGTGCATTTTGTGCCAAGTTTTGTTCTTTGATCATTTTGATGGTTGCTAAACCTGTTGCCATAGCCAGTTGATTGCCACGGAAGGTTCCAGTATGACCCGCTGGCTGCCAAGCATCAAACTTACGTTTAATACCTAAAACTGCCAAAGGCAAACTACCGCCCACCGCTTTTGACATCACAATGATGTCAGGCTTAATACCTGCATGTTCAAAAGCAAACATCTTTCCAGAACGTCCAAAACCTGCTTGAACTTCATCCAGAATTAACACAATGTCGTGCTTTTGAGTGACTTCACGGATTTTCTTTAACCATTTTACAGGTGCTGTTACAACGCCACCTTCCCCTTGAATTGCTTCAAGAATCACAGCTGCCGGCTTTGTTACGCCGCTTTCGACATCTTCAATGAAGTTTTCAAAATAATATGTCAAAGCATCCACACCAGCATCTCCGCCTAAACCTAGCGGGCAGCGATATTCATGCGGATATGGCATAAATTGCACACCTGGCATTAAACCGTTCACTGCATTTTTTGCAGAAAGGTTGCCTGTTACGGATAAAGATCCATGAGTCATACCATGGAAACCACCTGAAAAACTGATAATGGTATTACGACCCGTATAAGTTTTTGCAAGCTTCATTGCTGCTTCTGTTCCATCTGCACCAGACGGTCCACAAAACTGTAAGCAATACTCTTCTTTGCCTCCCGGCAATTGTTCAAGTAATGCTTCAGTAAAAGCATCCTTTAAAGGCGTTGTTAAATCTAAAGTATGTAGTGGCAAACCACTTGTTAAAGTATCTTGGATACTTTTAATAACCACAGGATGATTATGGCCTAATGCCAATGTTCCTGCCCCAGCTAAACAATCTAGGTACTTAGTACCTTCCACATCGGTAACCCAACAACCTAAGGCTTCCGCTATCACCAACGGCAATTTGCGTGGATAGCTACGAACATTGGATTCCATCTGACTTTGGCGAGCCAAATAGTATTCGTTGGAAGGATTAGTGGCAGGGTTTACAGAAAAAACGCTCATATCGAATTACCATCTCTGATAGGGTTTTGAAAGAAAATAAGTCTGGTGACTTGCGGTCCTTTGACTCGGTGCTTTATATAACTTGGTGGATGACGTGTTTGTCCATCGCAACCAAGAAAACGGATAATACAGACTTTTTAATTAAAAAAAACATTTTTCGGCCCTAGGGGCTCTAAAACTCATTTAAAAAATATATCGATAAAAAATAATGTCTTAAATCAGCCTTTTATATTTTTCTTAATATCACAAAAAAGCAAATCATCCTATTCATGAATAAGATTCATGTTTATATGAAATCAAATCATTTTTATTCATAGACTGACTTATATATAAATACATATATGTTTTATGTTAATAAATTTAAGGATCACATACTATGAGTCAGACTTTTCTCACATCCATTAAAAGCATCCCTTTTGATGAAAATTATCATCCATCTGGTAATACTCGCCTCACAACTAACTTTGCAAACTTAGCAAGAGGTGAAAACAGACAAGAAAATTTACGCAAAACATTGCAAATGATTAATAATCGTTTCAACTCATTAGCAACTTGGGATAATCCTAAAGGCGATCGCTATTCTATTGAAGTATCCATTATTTCCGTAGATTTAGACGTTGAAGGTAATGGCAAAAGCTTCCCAACAATAGAAGTATTGCAAACAACAATCGTTGATCATAAAACTAATGAACGCATTGCTGGCATGCCCGGCCATAGCTTTTCATCGTATGTTCGTGACTATGATTTCAGCGTATTGCTACTGGACCATAATAAAGGTCAAGAGACTTTCAGCGTGCCTGAAAATTTTGGTAACTTACACGGCAAGCTATTTAAGTCATTCATCAACTCAGATGATTACAAAACTAGATTCAATAAAGCTCCTGCCATCTGTTTGAGCGTTGCAACCACTAGAACTTATCATAGAACAGCCAATAAACACCCTATTTTAGGGGTTGAATATCAACAAAATGATTATTCATTAACAGATGAATATTTCAAAAAAATGGGCTTAAAAGTTCGTTATTTTATGCCTGAAAACAGCACAGCACCTTTGGCTTTCTATTTCTCTGGTGATTTATTGAGTGATTATACAGATCTTGAATTGATCAGCTTGATCAGCACGATGGAAACATTCCAAAAAATCTATCGCCCTGAAATTTACAATACGAATTCAGTGGCAGGTCAATGTTATCAACCTAGCTTAAATTACCAAGATTATTCATTAACACAAATTGTCTATGATCGCGATGAACGCAATCAATTAGCCGTGAAACAAGGAAAATTTACTGAAGAGCACTTCATTAAACCCTACAAAAATATTTTGGAACAATGGGCTGCTAGCTCTGCACTTTAATTATAGCTGTTTCAGCTAACAATTGATTCTCTCGCCGTAGGCGAGAAAATCAGAAAATATTAAAATTACAATACAGGGTTATTGATTATGAAAATTTTATTACCAACGTCTACTGCTGGCAGTTTACCGAAACCTACTTGGTTGGCAGAGCCTGAAAAATTATGGTCACCTTGGAAATTAGAAGGTGATGCATTATTGGAAGCAAAACAAGACGCATTACTTATCTCTTTGCAAGATCAATTGCATGCAGGCATTGATATCGTGAGCGATGGTGAACAAACTCGCCAACACTTTGTGACAACATTCATTGAACATCTCAATGGTGTGGATTTTGAAAAACGTGAAACAGTGCGCATTCGTAATCGTTATGATGCCAGCGTCCCAACCGTTGTGAGCGCTGTAGAACGTCAAAAACCTGTGTTTGTGGAGGATGCTAAATTCCTACGAAAACACACAGACAAACCTATTAAATGGGCATTACCGGGCCCAATGACAATGATAGACACACTCTATGATGCCCATTATAAAAGCCGTGAAAAACTAGCTTGGGAATTTGCCAAAATTCTCAACCAAGAAGCATTGGA
>NZ_MVDO01000089.1 GCF_002006755.1 Wohlfahrtiimonas larvae
ACCTGTGTTTGTGGAGGATGCTAAATTCCTACGAAAACACACAGACAAACCTATTAAATGGGCATTACCGGGCCCAATGACAATGATAGACACACTCTATGATGCCCATTATAAAAGCCGTGAAAAACTAGCTTGGGAATTTGCCAAAATTCTCAACCAAGAAGCATTGGAATTAGAAGCTGCGGGCGTTGATATCATTCAGTTTGATGAACCTGCATTCAACGTGTTTTTTGATGAAGTGAATGATTGGGGTGTTGCAGCCTTAGAGCGTGCAATTGAAGGCTTGAAATGCGAAACTGCTGTACACATTTGCTATGGCTATGGCATCAAAGCCAATACAGATTGGAAAAAAACATTAGGTTCAGAATGGCGCCAATATGAAGAAGCATTCCCTAAATTGCAGAAATCCAATATTGATATCGTGTCGCTTGAATGCCAAAACTCCCATGTGCCAATGGACTTAATTGAATTGATTCGTGGTAAAAAAGTTATGGTAGGCGCTATTGATGTGGCAACGAATGCAATTGAAACAGCTGATGAAGTTGCAGCGACATTACGTAAAGCCCTACAATTTGTGGATGCTGATAAACTGTATCCTTCCACAAACTGTGGCATGGCACCATTATCTCGCCAAGTTGCACGTGGTAAACTTAAAGCACTCAGCGCAGGTGCTGCAATTGTGCGCCAAGAACTCATTTGATAGATTCACATGCTATAGTTAATCAGTAAGGACAAAACTATGGATCAATTTAGGAAAAAACAATGGTTGAAGTAGCAGACTTTAGAAATGCGATGTCTTTGTTAACAGGCGCAGTTAATGTTGTCACAACAGCAGGAAAATCTGGTCGTCATGGCTTCACAGCTTCTGCTGTATGCAGTGTGACAGATACACCGCCAACTTTGTTAGTTTGCATGAATCGCGCTTCTAGTTCACATGATCATTTTATAGATAATAAAATTTTAACTGTGAATGTATTAGGCTCGCACCATCAAGAAATTTCTAAAGTGTTCTCATCTAAAATATCACCTGAAGAACGTTTTGAACACGGCACCTGGACTGAATTAGAAACAGGTGCGCCTGTATTAGAAGATGCATTGGTGAGCTTCGATTGTGAAATAGATCAAATCCAAGAGATTGGTACGCATACGATTTTCATTTGCCGTATCGTAGCAATCCAGCAAAGCCAACATAATCAAGGCTTAGTTTATTTTAATCGCGCTTATCATCATGTGGGTGAGCCAAAAATTACTGTGACAGATTGGTGATACAAATAGCTACTATGAATAACTCAAAAGCCCCAAAAGGGGCCTTTTGTACTTATGAATCTGGATACTGCTTTGGTAATTGCTTAATTTGTTGCTGCAACCAACCTTTAAATAGTACATTTTTATTGTATTTATGAAGATCATATTCTTCGGGGTAAATTGCTTGGAACTTCGATGCAAAGCGATCATAAGAGAAATCTGCATGCAATGAATTAGCAACTTCCATTAACTTCTCTTTTAAATCTTTATCCACATACATTGGCGCTTTTCGTGGGCGGCTAATATCATAACCAAAGACAACCAAACATGAGTATGCAGCTTCCCTAACATCTGTTACAGGATCTGTTTTCATAATCGCTAAAAACTCATCAATTACTTCTTTGCACTTGTATTTACCTAGCTTTTTAATCGCATCAATACGCTTTTCATAACTACCCCTATCATGCAGTTTTTTCAATAAAGCTTCTAGGTCTTGTGGGATACCTTCAATGAATTTTGGCTTAGGTGCATTCATTTTTTGGAGTACTTCAGTTAAATTTTCACCTTTTTTATAACGTGCACGAATTCCTTTTGCTGCATTCAATACATATTGATATGGCTTTGCCATCGGTGGAATATTGCCTTTTTTCACTAAACTTTCATATTCGTTATAACGAGCTTCTACTCTTTTCCAATCTTCTGGGTATTTTTGTCTAAAGCCAATCACAAATTCATCATCCGAAGCGTCCTTGCTCAAGCCTAATAAAACCTCCACAACTTTTTTATCTTTGTCTGGGATGATTACGCCTTTGGATAATCGCTTCTTACTCATATTGACCTCTTAAATTCACAACAAAATAAAATGCCCCAAAGGCTTATATTAAACATTTGGGGCTTTGATGACGACATTATATCGTTATCTGTATCTTATGAGAAATAGTTAATCAACCATGTGTGATAAGGAATCGAAACTAAATCGATTAATACTGCACCACTGATTGGTACAATCATCAATGCACGTGTCGATACCATTTTGTATTTTTCACACACAGATGTCATATTTGCCATTGCATTTGGTGTTGCGCCCAAACCATGCCCCATTAAGCCTGCACACATCACAGCAGCATCGTAGTTTTTACCTAGCAAACGGAATACAATAAAAATCGTGAATGCTAAAATTGCGATGGTTTGTAATACTAAAATGCTCAATAATGGCAATGCAACTTCACTCAATTCCCAAATCTTCAATGACATCATAGCCATTGTTAAGAATAATCCCAAAGAAACGCCTGATACTAAATCAATAGATTTTTGATGAATTTTTACCACAGTAAAATAATCATTCACATTACGCACAATGATCGCAATCAACATCGCCCCTACATAGCTTGGTAGTGAAAAGCCTGTCATTGCTGTAAATTCTGCAGAAGCCCAACGACCGACAACCATAATACCCAAAATGACAGCAAGCATTCTTAAGAAACCATTGACATCTATTTCTTTCACCGCTTTGCTTAATGTT
>NZ_MVDO01000009.1 GCF_002006755.1 Wohlfahrtiimonas larvae
TGATTTTAAGTTATCTACGAAAGGATTATTTACACCAGTTAGCTTTTATACAGCTGCACTTTATATTCAGTTAGCATATTTAAATCAGAAGTATGATTTATCTGAAGTTATGACTAAAAGTGGCGGATTGAGCGGTATATCGAAACGAGGTTTTACTAAAAAAGATTTTATGGATCGTTATACAACAGGGGCTAAAAAAGTGATTTGGGGCAATCCTTATATGCTCAAAACTCGTGTTAAAGGACTAGGTGAGGTTACTGAGTTATTAACGAAAACATCAGGGCGATTAACCATTCAGTTGGATATTCCATTTGATGAAGCACGAGATTTAGAAGAAAAAATAAATAATGCAGGTGTATCTGCTTTTTATATAGGTAAAAAAGGCTTGGCTTACGTATCTGATATTCGTGTTTAAAGAGGGCGAAATAATGAAATTCTATATAGAGTTAACGCTCATGGAAAATAAAAAAATAACAATGTATGAGCTATGGTCAAAGATTTATACCCAAATTCATTTGGCTTTTGTAGAGCAAAAAAATGATGTCAATCAAATATGTTTTGGTGTTTCATTGCCTGAATATCGATTCAATGAAAAAGCTAATATAGGATTTTTAGGTAGTAAACTCAGAATCTTTGCCAAAACAGATGAGGAATTACAGGTTTTAGATTTATCTAAATGGTTGTCTCGTTTGATGGATTATGTACATATTCAGTCTATTAAGCCTGTACCTGATAAAGTTGATGGTTATGCGGTTTATCAGCGCCATCAGGTTAAAGGAAATCCTCAAAGATTAGCTCGTCGTTATGCGAAAAGGCATGATGTAAGCTACGAAGAAGCTTTGAAAATTTATCAGTCAATGGATCTGGAAATGACAAACTTGCCATATGTTCAAATGAAAAGTTTATCTAAAAATCAAATGTTTAAATTGTTTATTGAGAAGACAGTTGTTGATTCTGAGAGTACAGAAGCAAGGTTTACAACATATGGCCTAAATGCTAAGGATTCATTTTTTACTGTACCTGAGTTTTAACCAATAATTTTTACTCTTTAAAAATTTGAAATAAAATCAGTTGTTTAAATGCTTGGTGAAAATCATTGGTATTTTGATTAAAATGATCATCTACCTTTGATTTTCACTTATTTTTATGTGTAAAATTTACTGTTCACTGCCGAATAGGCAGCTTAGAAAAGCTAGCGGTGCTACTCAGAGCCTTAATATATGTTCACTGCCGAATAGGCAGCTTAGAAAACATTGGCTTTTAATTTCTTGTGAATTTCTGCGTTCACTGCCGAATAGGCAGCTTAGAAAAGAAAGGTTTTACTGATGCTATTAATGCACTAGTTCACTGCCGAATAGGCAGCTTAGAAAACTACTTTTGACAGCGATATTGCCATTCATTCGTTCACTGCCGAATAGGCAGCTTAGAAATGCAATATCAGTGAGGCCTTTGGCATTAGTAGGTTCACTGCCGAATAGGCAGCTTAGAAAAAGCAATGAAACGCTGCCATAGTGATGGTTTGGTTCACTGCCGAATAGGCAGCTTAGAAAAATCCATTCCTGTGCAACTCACAGCGCTCGAAGTTCACTGCCGAATAGGCAGCTTAGAAATAGTGAGATAGCGATCATTGTCGAGTTCACACGTTCACTGCCGAATAGGCAGCTTAGAAAAAATTCATCAAAGTGATAAGAATCATTTTCATGTTCACTGCCGACTAGGCAGCTTAGAAAAAAAGCCGTATCACTAGCAACTTACGATCAAGTGTTCACTGCCGAATAGGCAGCTTAGAAAACTGTAGAGAGATTATCTAGCTTTTCTGTATTCTCTCGATCAATGCTAATA
>NZ_MVDO01000090.1 GCF_002006755.1 Wohlfahrtiimonas larvae
TGCAACTTCACTCAATTCCCAAATCTTCAATGACATCATAGCCATTGTTAAGAATAATCCCAAAGAAACGCCTGATACTAAATCAATAGATTTTTGATGAATTTTTACCACAGTAAAATAATCATTCACATTACGCACAATGATCGCAATCAACATCGCCCCTACATAGCTTGGTAGTGAAAAGCCTGTCATTGCTGTAAATTCTGCAGAAGCCCAACGACCGACAACCATAATACCCAAAATGACAGCAAGCATTCTTAAGAAACCATTGACATCTATTTCTTTCACCGCTTTGCTTAATGTTTCAGGTGCGCCTGGTAAGTTTTCACCGCTGCCCGCAGCTTCAATTTTAACATTGTGACGTTTGATCAAAAAGCTCGCAACTGGCCCGCCCAATAAGCTACCTGCAATCAAGCCAAATGTTGCTGAGGCAATCGCAGCCACCAACATAGATTGGTGACCTAATTCCTCTGCCATTGTACCGAATGCCGCAGCACCACCATGTCCACCTGTTAATGATACCGCACCGGCCATGACACCCATCACAGGATCAACACCAAATGCCATCGCTAAGCCTGCACCAAATGTATTCTGGAACAGTGCTAAAAACCAACAAATACCTAAATAAACAAATAATAATTTACCGCCACTTTTCAGTACGCGAAAACTACCATCAATCCCGACTGTTGTAAAAAATGCCACCATTAAAAAGCTTTGTAAGCTTGTATCAAATTGAAATGTTGCAATATCAGCACTACGCAAAATCCAAATTAAAATACTGACTAAAAAACCGCCTACAACTGGTGCAGGAATACAGAATTTATCAAAAAAATTGATACGTTTTTTTAAATATATCCCCAATAATAAACATAATACAGTTAAAAATAGTGTGCTCATGGCATCGAGTTGAAAAGCCATAATGATTCCTTCATAAAAATTAGTTAAATAAATGATACATCTGCTTAGTTAATACTAACTAGCATTGAGATCTCATCAGATGCTTCTAATACATCATTGATCCATTGATCTTCTTTGTCTTGGCTTCTAAAAAATGGTGCCATTAATGTCACAACTGCGAGTGTATTTTGATTCCGTTTAATGGGTGCCGAAATACCTAAAACACCAGGATCAATTTCCCCAACAGTTCTTCCATAGCCCTGTGATCGAATTAAATCTAGCTCTTGAACAAAAGCTGTTTCATCTAAACCTGTATCAGGCAATGATAAACGAAGAATCATCTCTCTAATTTCAGGTGATTTATGTGCCAATAGAGTTTTACCACTTGCACCATAAATTAAACGATTAACACGACCTTCAACAAAAGAGCATCGTAAGGCTTGATGACTTTCCACCATAGCGATACAAATAGTTTCATAATAATCAGCAACAACTATTGCTGCTGATTCTCCTGTCTTTTTTGCTAAATCAGATAAAACTTGTCCTGCTTCTGCCCCAAAGAGTGAATACTTCTGATGTAGCACCTTTCCTTTTAAACTTTGTGCTCCTAATATGTAAGCACCATAACGTTTAGAGAAAGCAACAAATTCCCATAACATAAGAATATTCAAATTTCGATACACTGTTGATACAGGTATTTTCAAATCTTCTGCAATACTTTTTGGAAAAACAGGCTTATCTGATGATGCTATATATGACAATATATTCAGTAATCTATCAGAGCCTTTCATACTACCTCCTAGCTACTACAATAAACAAAAATATTTTATCAAACAAAATTTATTCTCAATAAATGAGAATAAAAACAATTATTCAATGAGTTATATAAAAATATCTTCAATATTATTGGGTATAGAGTAAATGTTTGTAGCTAAAAATAAGTTAAAGCCCTATTCATGATTATTGATGCAATAATTGACACCCTTCTTCTGAACCTAAATAACAAGCCTTTTCCAGCCAAGGTTCAGCGGCTTTGGGGCTTTTTTCGCCTAACAATCCTTCTGAATATATTTTGCCAATATTAATCATAGATTGAATGCTTAAATCATGTGTGCCTGTCATACCTGCATCATGCATTGGGTGGCTGGCTTTTTTGAACCATGACAATGCTGTTGTGTAATTTGCTTCTACGCCTAAACCTTCTGAGTACATTAAGCCTAAATAAAATTCTGCAATGAGATTGCCTTGTTCAGCTGCTTCATTAAAAACGGCCAAAGCTCGGTCATAATCTTTCATTTCATCATCTTCAAAATAGATCTGCCCAATTTTAGCAACTGCATTGCTATTGCCTGCTTCCACTGATTGCTTCAGCCAATACAGTGCAGCTTCCTTATTTTGAGTGATACCTTGTCCATGATAATTCATGATGCCCAAATAATAATCAGCCCCCTTTTCTTGGTTTGCCTCAGCTTGTAAGAATGATTGATAAGCTTCTGAATAGTTCGCATTCATATATTGCTGTAAACCTTCTAAATAAAAGCTAATCGTAAACTCAATTGGCTCTGCATCCATCAATACACCATCTTTAACAACGGGCTGAAATTTACGATCTTCCTCCGCTTCTCTTTCCGCTTGCACTTTTTCTAATGCAATCGCTTCCGCTGTGCCATAAGCAGGCAATACTTCGATTTTATGTGAATCATCACAATATCTAAATTGCCATTCTGAGGGCTTAAAATGAGCATCTACGCCATCTTTATCTTTCCACCAATATTCATCATCCACATTAAAACTTGGGCCTAATGGCTTTTCAAATAGCACCACAGAACCTTTTCGACAGAAAATTGTTGGCGTTGTGCGATCAACCATCCAACCGCCATATTCACCAAATTTTGAAGAGTAAAAATGTATTGGGCCAATTTCTTGATCTTCCGCTAATTCAATCCAACTACCATCAATCGCTGAAGCCATCACACCTGCGATTTTTACAGGCTCCGCAAATCGTGCTTGATTGAAACCACTTAAAATCAATGGATAAGTTTCTTCACCATTGTCACTGGGATCATAACGATTGATCAATGTGCCTTTTGGAAAGATAAATTCACCATATTGATGATCATGTTCTAACACAAAATTTCTACGCATTTGCTGATTGCGATGCTTTTCATCATAGCTTTCTGATAGCTGATTCAGCTCTTTTTTTATACTCAAAGTCTCACATCCAATCACAGATAATATGCCCGTTAATATAAATATAACGATTGAAATCCCAGCGAGAATTTTTCGCTTAAAAAATTGCTGCCAAACGGATATTTGTGCTTTGCGAGCTACATAAACAACTCTTGCTATGATCGATAATGTGATAAAAATAAAAAATG
>NZ_MVDO01000091.1 GCF_002006755.1 Wohlfahrtiimonas larvae
AATGGATAAGTTTCTTCACCATTGTCACTGGGATCATAACGATTGATCAATGTGCCTTTTGGAAAGATAAATTCACCATATTGATGATCATGTTCTAACACAAAATTTCTACGCATTTGCTGATTGCGATGCTTTTCATCATAGCTTTCTGATAGCTGATTCAGCTCTTTTTTTATACTCAAAGTCTCACATCCAATCACAGATAATATGCCCGTTAATATAAATATAACGATTGAAATCCCAGCGAGAATTTTTCGCTTAAAAAATTGCTGCCAAACGGATATTTGTGCTTTGCGAGCTACATAAACAACTCTTGCTATGATCGATAATGTGATAAAAATAAAAAATGGCGTGATCCATAAAAGCAGTTCTGCGATATAGAAATACAAAAAAACATTGGGATTAATTGGAATCATAATGAGATATTTAAATGATAATTTACTCATCCTACCTGAAGATAATTTAGATTCAAAATAATCCATCAATCTACTTTTGGCTCGATCACTAAATATTTTGTCCATCATTAAAAACATATATCTTCTCAATTGCGTATAATAATCATTCTTATTTGAAAGTGATTTTTGGTGAGTAACATGCAAATGGATATTGCGAACTTTCCTATTGTTAAAATAGATTACAGTGCGCCTTATAGAGTTGATTTTAGAGAAATATTAGATAATTTGGATGAGCTATTTGCCAAAGAACAACCTTTTGTCATCATTGGTAAGGGCGAATCTTCTCAAGAAGAAGCCGACCAAGCTAAAGATGTTCGTATGGAAGTTGCCGCATGGGCAAATCAGCGCAAAGTGTATCTTAACCGTTGGGTATTATCTTCTTTCATGATCATTCCTGATCCTAAAAAACGTGAAGAAATGCAATTATACGCACCAATTTTTGAGAAATTTTGGGAATATCCATTCGTCATGGTTGCATCTCAAGAAGAAGCTTATCAAAAAGCATCTATTTTATTGGCTGCTGAATAATATCGGAGCTTCTAGATGTTCATTAATCATTTTAAAATCTCCTCAGATTATCCTGATCAAATTGATCGTAAAGTTGTTGTGGTCGGCATGGGGCTGATCAGTGAAAGCTGGGAATTAATGGATCATTCCCATAAAAAAGGACAACTTATTTTTATTGAAAAAGGGGTCACAAGTTTAGAAACAAAAAGTGGGATATGGAATGTCCCTTCTCATGGTGCAGTATGGGTACCTCCTAATACCGAACATCGCTCTATTATCAGTGATCATTCTAAAGGGCTCATTTTATTCATCGCCCCCGAAGTCTGTGATGCTTTACCCAAAGAGTGTTGCACAATTCATATTTCTTCTCTGTTAAGAGAACTTTTACAAAAAGTTGCAACTTTTCCAGAAGATTATGATGAAACTGGTCCAAGTGGTTTAATCATTGAGGTACTTCTGAATGAATTGAAAGTCGCACCATTAGACCAACTCAATTTACCACTACCTCGTGATCCTAGACTTAAAAAGCTTACAAAACACATTATCGACAATCCTGTGGAACGTGAAACATTACAATCATGGGCGAAGTCCATCAATATGAGTTCACGCAATATGTCACGTTTATTTTTAGAAGAGACCGGCATGAGTGTGAATCAATGGCGCAGGCAACTGCATGTTGTGAATGCCATTTTTATGTTGGGTGAAGGTCGATCTCTACAAGATATTACAGAACTACTGGGTTATACCAACACCAGTAGCTTTATTACCATGTTCCGTAAAATCGCAGGTGTTTCACCAAAACGATTCATGATAGAGCGCAAAGAAAGAGAACAACAAATATTTCATATCCCTGCAGGTGGATTTTATGAATATAAATAAAAACGTCCTGATTCAGGGAAGTCTATTCAGTATTCTTTTTCTAATACTTTGTATTATTTCGTTAGCAATTGGTGCACAAGATATGTCATGGCTAACATTAACGGCGAGTCGTTTTCCACGCTTGGCATCACTCGTTTTAACGGGCGTTGGCTTATCTGTGTGCGGTGTGATTTTGCAACACATCGTGCGCAATAAATTTGTGGAACCTGCAACATCAGGTGGATTGGATGCCGCAAAGCTTGGTATTCTCGTTGCGCTCACAATGATCCCGACATCCAGTAATATCATTCGTATGCTCTTTGCCCTGCTCTTCTGCTTTGCTTCTAGTTTAATTTTTGTGGGCATGGTGAGCCGTATTCGCCTCAAAAGCACAGTACTCATTCCTGTGATTGGCTTAATGTATGGCGGTGTACTCAGCGCCATTGCTGAATATTACGCTTATCACAATAATATTCTGCAAAGCATGCAAGGTTGGATGCTCGGCGATTTCTCAAAAATCGTGCAAGGCAACTATGAAATCATTTATCTCATTTTGCCGATTGTGGTTTTGACTTATTTATATGCTCAGCGCTTCACAATGCTTGGCATGGGCGAAGGCATTGCCAAAAGCCTAGGCTTAAATTACACAGCTACAGTTGTGCTAGGTTTAATCCTTGTGGCTGTTACAGTTGCATCCACTGTTATTACCGTTGGTGCCATTCCCTTTGTAGGCTTAGTGATTCCTAACTTAGTTGCAATGCATTATGGCGATAATCTTGGCCGCACTTTACCGCTTGTTGCTTTGGGTGGTGCATCGCTATTATTAATCTGCGACATCATTGGGCGCTTATTGATTCATCCTTTTGAAGTGCCCATTGGCTTAACCGCTGGCAGTATTGGTGGTATTTTGTTCTTCATATTGATTTTATGGAGAAACAGAGCATGAACCATTTAATCACAAGATTACCCAAGCACAGTATTTGGATCATTGTATTTGCTCTCGCGATGACATTTCTATTTATCCGTTCAGGCTTTGATTTCAATTATCTCATTCCTAAGCGAATGAATCGCTTAGTCACCATGATCATTGGCGGTATTTGCATTGCTTGGTCATCCATTATTTTTCAAAGCATCACAAGTAACCGCATTTTAACGCCCGCAATTATGGGTTATGAATCAGTTTATTTACTGTTTCAATCATTATTGATTCTATTCATGGGCGCACAAAGCTTGGTGATTATCAGCGCAAATATGAATTTTTTATTATCCATCATATTAATGCTCAGTTATTCATGGATCATTCATCGATTCCTGTTTCGTAATGGTCAAAATGATGTGTACGTTCTATTAATGCTCGGCTTAGTGTTAACAATAGTCATCAGCACATTTACACAATTTATTCAGCTCAAAGTGAGCCCCGGGGAATTCTCGATTTTATTAGGCTTCAGCCAAGCTTCCTTTGGGAAAGCTGAACCTCAACAATTAATCATTTCCACCGTAATTCTAGCTTTTGTTAGCATCATTGGCATTAAGTATTTACCTAAATTAGATGTGTTGTCATTAGGGCGTGATCAAGCAATATCATTGGGCGTAGATTACCAGCGTACAGTGCGATTGTATCTATTATTGATTGCAATATTGGTTGCAATTTCAACAAGCTTACTTGGCCCTACAGCTTTTATGGGAATTTTCGTTGCCAATATGACTTATGCATTAACGCGTTCATTTAGGCACACAATGACATTATCAACAGGCGCAGCCATTGCAATTGCAATGTTTATAGTGGCACAGCTTGCAGTAGAACACTTATTTAACTACCGAACTACCGTCAGTATTTTGGTAAATTTAGTGTGCGGCACATGGTTTTTACTATTGATGTTACGCACACGCGGATCAACCTAAACACACTCAACTGGTGACGACCAATTGAACCATTCAGGCTGTCTTTTTAAGACCTAGCCCTAGCTAAACTTTGCCGTAAAAAACGTAAAAGGAGAATAAACATGATCTTTAACTCAAAGCACAAGTTTGGTGCGATCACTTTATTACTAGCAACCGCTGTTGCCCTGCAAGGCTGTGAGCCTAAAACAGCCACAGCTAATGTATCACCACAAACAGATTATGAGCCTGTTGCAATTCAGCATCATTTAGGCACAACTGACATCAAGCAAATGCCACAAACTGTAGCTGCGCTAGATATGAATGAAGTGGATTTTCTTGATCAATTGAACATCCCTGTTGCGGGCATGCCAAAAGATTTTGTGCCACATTTCCTAGCGAAATATAAAACAGCACCGAATATTCAAGATACAGGCGCAATTGTACAACCAAATATGGAAAAGGTTTATGCAACGCGCCCTGATTTAATCTTGATCACATCATTACAAGCAAACCATTACAAAGAATTAACGCAAATTGCTCCAACCATTCATTTTGATGTGGATTATAAAGATAGCCAATCTGCCCACATTGAAGTGATCAAAAAGCATCTTATGGATTTAGGCAAAATTTTCAAAAAAGAAAAGTTAGCACAACAGAAAGTTGATGAGATCAATGAAAAGGTTAAAGA
>NZ_MVDO01000092.1 GCF_002006755.1 Wohlfahrtiimonas larvae
GCAATTGTACAACCAAATATGGAAAAGGTTTATGCAACGCGCCCTGATTTAATCTTGATCACATCATTACAAGCAAACCATTACAAAGAATTAACGCAAATTGCTCCAACCATTCATTTTGATGTGGATTATAAAGATAGCCAATCTGCCCACATTGAAGTGATCAAAAAGCATCTTATGGATTTAGGCAAAATTTTCAAAAAAGAAAAGTTAGCACAACAGAAAGTTGATGAGATCAATGAAAAGGTTAAAGAAACTTTAAACATCACACAAAATCGCCCTGAAAAAGCGCTCATCGTTTTACATAACAATGGCTCATACAGTTCGTTTGGCTTGAAATCTCGCTATGGATTTGTGTTCAATGATTTGGGTGTCAAACCTGCAAGCCCAGAAATTGATACAGCATTACATGGTCAGCCGATTTCTAGTGAATTTATCCTCAAAACGAATCCCGACATTATCTACATTGTGGACCGTACTGCTGTGATGGAAAGTCGACCAACCATCAATGCAGAAAGCTTGAGTAATCCACTCTTAAAAGAAACCAATGCTTGGAAAAATGGCAAAGTGATTTTTGCTGATGCTGAAGCTTGGTATATCACAGCAGCAAGCCCTACTTCCCTTAAATTAATCATTGACGATGTGCTCAAAGGCTATCGTGACTAACTCAACTGCGCAAGGAAATTAACATGCAAATACCCTATCATCAAAAATCATTGGTGCTGACAGGCTTAACATTCAGCTTGCTTGTGAACATCACGCCCACATTAGCAGAAGAAAAAACAACTGAAGAAACTGACAATGTTATCACGTTGGATGCAGTTAAAGTTTATGGCGGTTTAGCTTCTGCAAACACGCCTTATTCGGGTGGACAAGTAACAACAGGCAGCCGAATTGGGTTATTGGGCGATAAAGACTTTATGGAAACGCCCTTTAACACCATTAGCTATACAGAAAAATTCATGGAAAATCAGCAAGTTTCAGACATTCAGCAAGTGATTTCAAAAACTGACCCGACAGTATTTTCAAGTGGCATTCCCGGCGAAAGCAACGAAGGTTATTCCATTCGTGGATTCAGCTCAGCTTCTGGCGATGTGACATTGAATGGCTTACCTGGTGTTGCTGGTTATTATCGTAACTTACCTGAAATGTTTGAACGAGTAGAAGTATTGAAAGGCCCTTCTGCATTATTAAATGGCATGCCACCAAAAGGTTCTGTCGGTGGTTCAGTAAATTTAGTGACAAAACGTGCAGGCGATGATCCTTTAACACGCATCACAGCGAGCTATATGTCTAAATCTCATTTTGGTGGGCACGTTGATTTAGGTCGCCGTTTTGGTCAAGATAAACAATTGGGTGTTCGCTTCAATGGTGTTTATAAAGATGGTGAAACAGCCGTTAAAAATCAGGATAAAAGAGCTTCTTTAGGTTCATTGGGCTTAGATTTCCGTGGTGAAGGCATTCGTTTATCTGCCGATGTCTATCACAGTAAAGATCGCGTAGATGGTTTAACTCGCGGAATCAGTTTAGCACCTGGTTTAGCTGTACCAAAGCCACCGAAAAAAGGTAATGTATCTTGGAACCCACCATGGGCTTTTTATGACACAACTGATAAAGGCATGATGCTTCGTGGTGAATTAGATTTAACAGATCAACTCATGGTTTATGCAACGGGTGGGATCAGTAAAACTGATTTCAATAGCCACATGGCGGCACCTTTAGTGTTTAATCAAGCTGGTGATTTCCGTACGAACTTCAGTGGTGTATCAGATAGTTGGACGCGTAAATCCATGGAATTAGGATTACAGGGTAAAGCAAGCACAGGTTCAATTAATCACCAGTTTGCCATTAACTTTACTCATTACAATGAGGATTATCGCTTAAATGGTTATAGAAGCATTGGGCCAAGTGGTGATTGGGTCAGTAATATTTATAATCCTATTTGGGGTCCAGCACTCCCACAACCTTCACCAATTCCTGCCATCAGTAAAACTAAAATGCGTTTAACAAGCTTTGGGATCGCAGATACTTTGTCAGTCTTTGATGATAAAATACAACTAACATTAGGTGTTCGCCATCAACAAGTGATGAATGAAAGCTTCAATGCTATGACAGGCGCGCGCATGGGTGAAAGATACAAAGAAAGCGCAACAACACCAGCGGCTGCTTTGGTATTCCGAGCAACAGATAAAATTTCATTATATGCGAACTACACAGAAGGCTTGAATCAAGGATCCATCGCACCTGCTACGGCAGCCAATGCTGGTGAAGTTTTTGCGCCATATAAAACGAAACAGAAAGAAATGGGCATCAAATTCGACTTTGGTGACTTTTCACAGACCATCAGTTTATATGAGATCAAACGCCCTAGCAGCTATACAGATCCAACCAGCAATATTTTCTCATTTGGTGGTGAGCAACGTAACCGTGGTGTGGAATGGAGCTTCTTTGGCTCACCATTAGAAGGTGTGCGTTTAATGGGTGGCGTTGCTTATTCTGATCCAAAAATTACGAAAACAGCGAACTCTGCAAACAAAGGTAAATTAGCAACTGGCTTACCAAAATGGCAAGGTAAATTGGGTGCAGAATGGGATATCCCACAATTGCAAGGCATGACTTTGACAGCGAATGTCACAACAATGTCCAAGCAATACATCAATGCGGATAACTCATTGTCTATCCCAGGGCACACTGTATTTGATTTGGGTGTACGCTACACAAGTAAAGTTGCTGGTAATCCGATCACTGTTCGTGCTGCTGTGACGAATGTGGGCAATAAAGCGTATTGGTCAAAGGCTAACTTCACAAACTTAGGTATGGGCGCACCGCGCACATTTAACTTATCTATGACAATGGATTTCTAAGTTAATTTTAAAATGAAACATCATATATGAGTTATTAATTTTAAAAATCATGAATAATTGCTCATATATGATTGATTACATAATTTCTACTTCTAAACTATTTAGTAATTAAAAATACATTCTTCAAAATATTTATGGCTCAGCGCTTCTTGTTCTAAATTCTGTTGAGTGACAGTATGTTCTACAGCCCCTAAAATTATCTAATTTGATGGAGGTTGATTGTATGCCACTACACTTTTTAAAGAATAATTTAATTACTTCTAAGTTACTTAAAAATTACCTTTTCATATCCGATATAAATGCATAAATAACAAATAGTTATATTAATATTTTCTGATAAGTTACTTAAGTTACTTAAATTACTTCTTTTAAGAAGGTATCTGAAAACTTTAAATAATTAGTTATATAAATACTTCTACTATTTTCAAGGTGATATGCTAAAAACCACTTGGCTTCTTTGTTCGTTAGAATCAAAAGTAAAATTTATTGTTTTATTATTCAATCCATTCTTATCAAATCTACGACAGCTAATATTACCCCACATATCTTCATAACTTTCAGCTAAAATTTTGGGGCTTACAGCATCATTATCTAGTAAATATGAACCAAGACCATTCTTGGATAATGTATTGGATATACCAGATAAAAGTGAAAGCTCTATATGATTACCCCCCACATCTAATCCAATCCACCTATGAATCTTAAAAGTAATA
Source organism: Wohlfahrtiimonas larvae (assembly GCF_002006755.1). Lineage (GTDB taxonomy): Bacteria > Pseudomonadota > Gammaproteobacteria > Cardiobacteriales > Wohlfahrtiimonadaceae > Wohlfahrtiimonas > Wohlfahrtiimonas larvae. The sequence goes on from NZ_MVDO01000092.1 coordinate 3,578, forward strand.
TCAGAATATCGGACACCATTTATAATAACTTTATCTTTATCAAAAATTTGCAATTTACTCTTATCGGATTCATGTAATTTTTCTATGACTTTATCTACCGATAAGAAATCTTTAAGATAATATTCAATAAAGTCTTTATAGTAATATCCTTTATTAGAAATACACAAAACGCTAATTACTGGGTTAATATAAAAACCATCATCATATTTAGAATATCGTACTAATTCATCACCTTTAATATCTGTAGAAAAAGCAAATAAAACCGTAGGTGATCTCCCCCCAATATCCCGAAAATTCTTAAATTTATCAATAGTTGTATTTAATTCTGATGCATTTAATTTACTTTTTACCTCAAAATTATATTTAACTGCTTCTACTGGCACAAAAGCAACATCATTTTTAATATATGGGGGCAATATTTCATCATCAAATATTATAATATCCGTCTCATTAGATTGTTGCCCTCTAGCATTTTCAATAATTCCTTTGGCGATCTTATATTTGGAAGGAATAACATCTTTAATTAATAAAATAAGTTCTGCTTCATTAAGACCACCTTTAATCCCTTGATGAACAACATTCTTATTTGTATTAAAATTTGCTTTTAGTTCGCAAATTTTCAGATTAAATTTTTCAGCAATAATTCCCATATTCACCCCTTGTACGCTGATAATAAAACATTTTATAATGTTGGTTAATTGTTGCACACCATTTGGTACAAAAAATGGATCAGACATAAAAAAAGCTATTCCAAGTCATTGAAATAGCTTAATTTTTTACTAGATATTTGGTGGAGGCGGCGGGAAGATTTTTACTACTATTCATTTTACAATATTCCTATATGTTCGATTCTTGCTAAACTTAGCACCACAAATCGAAACATCATGTAGTATTCATAGGGGACAAAATGCGGACAAAATTGATTATATTGTTTTTACTGTGCTGCCTAGTTGTAGCATTCATATCAATAGTAATTTTGGTCTACAATCAAGCGGGACCAGATTCTCTTAAAATTGTATCGTTCATATTACAACTTATTGGTGTACTCGTACCGTTATCCATCATTTACAAAGAAGCATTTATCAAAATTCCACCTTTTGTACAAAGAGAACCAATAGAAGATTCTAAATCATCTTTTTTTGATTTAAGGAGAGATGCATTTAGTAATCAAGAGTGGAATCAAGCGAATCAACACGAAAGAAAAATTTTAGATCTAAAGTATCAAATTCAAGATTTAAAAACAGAAATAGACACGCTAAATTATAACTCTAAGGTTCACCAAGTTTGGTTTAGAAATATTTGGGATAACTTTGATTATCTATCAGATTACTCACCTAAGTATAAAGCTCTTGAACAATTCTACCCTTTATTTTTTGGATCAATATTAACTATATCTGGTTCATTTCTTAGTTTTTGGAATACTGAACTATATAATTTTTTAAGATTATTTTTAAATTAGGCAATAAAATGGGCACTATTCGTAAACGTGGCAATTCTTACCAGGCACGTGTCAAAATCACCAAAAACTATGTGCAGCACAATGAATCCAAAAGCTTCTCATCTAAGTTGGATGCTCTCATGTGGATTGAAACACGTGAACGTGAAATCCAAACAGGTGCAGAAAAAGATTATGATGATGGCAAAACTTTAGGTGATGCAATGTTGCGTTATGCCCAAGAAGTCACGCCCACCAAGAAGGGTGCTAAAAATGAAAAGCACCGCATTAATGCTTTTATGAATCAAGACTATTTCCCCAAAGATGTTCCTTTGATGAAACTCAAAGCGCGCATGATTGCTGAATGGCGCGATCAACGACCTATTGCCAATTCATCCAAGAACCGTGAATTATCATTGGTACGTGCAGTTGTGGAAATGGCCCGTCGTGAATGGAACTGGACTAATCATAATCCTTTAACAGATTTACGATCATTAAAAGAGCCACCACACCGCACTCGTAGAGTATCAGAAGAAGAAATTGCAGCATTAATGGAATGGTTTCAATTTAAAGACACGCAACCCACGTTACAAAAACAGGTTGTTGGCCTGATTTTCTTGCTTGCCATTGAAACAGGCATGCGCCAAAGTGAAATCACGTACTTGGATTGGAAACAAATCAAGCTGAATGATAAATACCTCACGCTTTTTGGCACAAAGAATGATGATAATCGTGATGTTCCCCTCTCTTCTCGTGCCATTGAGTTGCTGAGATTATTAAGTCCTAAAATGAGCGGGCCATTATTTAATATTAGTTCGGACAGCGTGAGCCAAACATTCCGCAAAGCAACCCGAGCTTTGGGGATTGAGGATTTAACCTTCCATGATTCACGCCATGAGGCATGTACTCGTTTGGCAAGAAAATTAGGTGTGTTAGACTTAGCAAAAATGATTGGCCATCGTGACACTCGTTCATTGATGATTTATTACAACCCAACAGCTACCGAAATTGCAAATAGATTAGGATAAAATGTTACATTCTAGAAAACCTGAAGCTTTAGCAGTAAAAACAGACACTGGTGATATTATCCCTTCTGATTTTTTTGAATCTTTAGCAAATAATGAAATGGCATTAGAAGATATGGAAAAACTTTTACCTGACATCCATATTTCCGCCATATGTAGATTTTGGATATTACACTTCCATACGTCATATGAAACATTACTATATTCATATATATCTTCAAAAGATGATATTAGTGAATATGAGCCCGTCACTAAAAATGGACAAAATCATCAAAATCGACTCAATGAACTTAAAAAAATATTGTCTTCATATGGAGTAGTCCCTGCTGATGATATTTTTGATGATTTTAATGCACTTATATCCCTTAGAAATTATCTAGCTCATGGACAATGGCATGATTTTAAACAGAAAGAATTAGTTCACAAGAGTTCATTTCCTACTAATATCAATCTACTCAACAAAGATCATCTAAAAAGAGTCAAACACATATATAACATTGTTATTCAATGCTTATTTAATAGAATTTTTGTCACATCTAGTACATATGATAAAAAGCGCATAGATGAGATACTATTATCTATTAATATTAACCCTACAGAGTTTCACAAAATCACAGATATTTCTAAATCACATAGATTATTGTTCACTCACCTAGGCGTTCCAATAGATCTCTATGATTCATGTATAAATAGTAAAAAAGAGTTAGATTTAGAAAGACTCGAATTATTACTAGAAAGACTACCTAATTTTAAAACAGATAAAATTGTAGAAATACTTAAATGTATGAGTGAGAATATCAAATGGCCATCGTGACACACGTTCATTGATGATTTACTACAACCCAACAGCCACCGAAATTGCGAATAGATTAGGATAAATATGAGCAAAAATATTAATGATACTCTAATAGAGTTTTTAACAAACCTAGAAAATAAAAATAAAATCCTTGTATTAAAAGGCAAATGGGGAGTTGGAAAAACTCATTTTTGGAAAAATTTTTTTGAAGATAACAATCTCGACAATAAAACAAAATTGTCAGACGATGAGAAACAAATTATAAGCAATGTATTACCAAATTATAGCTATGTTTCCCTATTTGGAATCTCAGATATCAATGAACTGAAAAATAAAATTTTTACCTCTTCTAGTCCTATAAAATTACACTCTTCTATTTGGAATGGTTCTATTACTAAAGAAAAAACATTTATATCAGCTATATCTTTGTTTATATTATTTTTTATATTTACCCCTTCCCTGAAAATACTCGGTGTAATGGCTTTATTAGCTTTTTTAATAGCATTCTGGTTTGATCATTTCAAACACTTATCTTTTTGGATTAATTTGTTCAAAAAAGAAACATATAAAAATATTGATAAACACTTTTTTAGCTTAAAAAATGCAGGTAAATTTTTAGATCATATTAACAAACTAGCCATTATTAAAAGGTATATCGGAGATTCTACTAACTTTATAAGCAATAACTATATTAAAGATATGCTAATTTGTTTCGACGATATTGAGCGCATAGATTCAAAATTCCCAATTGAAACCTTAATGGGTTACGCCGATGAGTTAGCACAACAAAAAAACTGTAAAATTATTTTAATCTTTAACGAAGATGAATTAGAAAACAAACAAAAAGAAACTTTTAATAAATATCGTGAAAAAATTGTAGATATTGAGCTAACTTATGCTCCAATATTAAATGAACAACTAGAAATTGCTTTTGGTAACAAGCTCACAAAATATCCGATTATTACTAAAGTAATCAATGAACAAGAACATGTAAATATTATAATAAAAAATATTAGAGTCTTAACAAAGATAAATCAGATTATTGATGATTTTATTAAAATTTCTCCAACTGATTTAGATGCATTAATCACAGAGGATTTTATCAAAAGAACAATATATTTATCTCATTGTTTTTATGAAATGAATAGCAAAGTTCCATTTGATATCATCAAGACCCCCGATTTAATAGCTGAATATCAAGAGCTCAATACTGGTATTAAAGGAACGAAAGAAGCACAGGAAGAAAGGGCTAAAGAACATGAAAAGAATAAATTTAAAGGCAAATACGATCAAAGCTCATATGATGAATTAATGCTTAAAGCCCAACAATTATACATTAATCAATACTCTGTTTTTACAGAAGAAATTATCCATACACTAGAGCATGGTTTTTGGAATCAAGAAGAGCTAAAATTAAAAATTCAAAATGAAATTAAGCGTATTAATATTATTGAAAAACAAAATATAGCTCAAAATAATATTACCAAGGCATGGGACTTATACAGGAATACATATCATGATAATTTATCTGATATTATCAATGCATTTTACGATATTATTACTTTACCTGAAAATTATCAATATCTCTCACTAATCGATTTTTTGAGCTGCTTTGATAGTTATTATTTTTTCAAAAAAATGAAAAATAAGAATACCGAAAAAGAATTTCAATTGATTGATGTATATATAGAAAGTCATAAAGAATTCATCTTAGATAAAAAAAATAATATGTTACAACATATTGATATGCACACTAACATTCTTGATCTCGACACAATGCAATATGTAGAAGGTCAAATAAAAAAATTGAAGAGTGAATACTCATCAATGGATGAGTTTGTACTAGATTTAAAACCAAACACTATTAGCAGTGAGCAACGTCAATATTTAAATTCACTAACGGAAGATGAATATTATGATTGGATCATGTCAAAAGATAATGATCCAAATCTCTATTATACTCTTGCTACAATCATTGGGTTAAGTACAGAAAAGAATACTATTCCTTTAAGAAATGCACTTATTAGGATTGGCAAACAAAATGAACTCAATAAAGATAGAATATTGAAAGCCCATAAATTAAATATTGAGGAGTATTAAATTATTATCAATAGGATACGTTATCATTCACCAAGATTTAGCTTGGTGAATGATAAAACAATCTCAAAGTCTTCTATAGCTTCTTCAACATTTTAATATTTGGTTCGATCAATGCCAACATATAAAACATCATTGACATCTAAAAATACTTCTTGTGCGGTGTTATGCAATATAAAACTTCATGTTAAATCTCCTTTCTTCTATCAATAAACGCTAAAATATCTGATCGCTTATAGCGTGGTTGGCCGTACTTCATAATTTTGATAGGTGCAGGGAAATCAGGCTGTTTCACCACTCGTTGCTTCACATGGCCAACGGACATCTGAAACATATCTGCCACATCTTTAATCGTTAATAATTGATCGTTCTTCTTCATTTCTTCGTTCATCGCATCACCTATTGACTAACTTTCTTGCCTTTATGAAATACATAACAACGCATAGCGCCAAAGCCTTTCGTGCCTTTGCTTTTGTATTCGTCATCGTTATATTTGGAATTCACAACCTTGTTGTGCTCGAGATATTTGTATCGTGATGTTTGGGGCAACATCTTTTTAACCGTTTTAATATCATCGAGTTGCTGGCGCATCTCTGCTGCCAAGCAATAAAATTGATTCAGATTAATAGAGATATACTCATCATTTCTTGAATGATTGACTGCAAAGCCTTCTGCATTGAGATATTCATAAACCTCCCAAAATTGCTCAAGTATAGGGTGATCCTGTTTCAGCTCTACATCACGCTCAACGGCAATCTTACAAATGTAATCCTCTGTCATCTTTTTGATGTGTGCAGGGATTGGCATCAATAGTGTTAAAGCATCCAATAATGCCAACATCAAACCATGGGTTAAACCGATGCGCGTTGTATGTACGCCATCCAATTGCATAATTCGGGCCTGATAAGTTTCAAACATTGCATGCACTTTATTTAAAATCGCATGTTCATTTTTCAATGCTTCCACCAAAAATCCTGATAACTCATCCATTGGCATCTGCTCCAATCGACGCGCCTTAATGCGGGATTCAGATGTATGATTACTTGTATCAAAATGCACATAAACCAATCGAGATAATAAAGCCACTTGGTTATCACGTGAGCCTTCTGTGATCGCTCGCTCATTTTGAGATAACACCAATGACCCACGGAATTTATTGGTCACTGTATTCAGCCCATTATTTTTCGCACCTTTATTGCGTAATGAACCACCGTTATATAAGGATTTCAAATCCTCTAAGCTGAAGCCTTCACACTCAATCATTACGCTTGGCAAGTTTGCAACTTGTGCCATCGTTCTAAATGAGCCGACTTTGGTATCGTTATTAGGGTTCACACCTTCATAATCACCACCGCGCCCAGTTAGCTTCCACATGAATTGTAGAATAGTGGATTTACCTGCGCCTGCCTCACCTGTGAGCTCCAAAAAAGGAAAACCCTTATAAACCTCACGCAATTGCTCTGCAAAATACGAACCCAACCAAAATGCCAATACCGTTAAACCTTTATGGCCAAACACATCCATAAAATCTTGTGACCAATTATTTTGATATTCCATGCTTGGCTCAAACTCAGGCATATCAAAAGTTGTTTTAATATTTTGATCTCCTGGCAACTCAAAATATTCTTCTTTATTGAGTTTATGCACCTTGCCATTTTTAACTGCAAAGTCCTTAAAGATATATGCGCCAATCTCTTTGGTATAACCCATGAATGGAATGGTTTTGATGTCACGAATGCCTTGTGTTTTGATCTTATAAATCTGATCAGAATGCTTGGTTTCACCTTCAAAAATTGCACCACTCAATGTATTCATGATGCGTGCTTTAAACTCACCTGCACTGGATAACTGCTTAGGCGAAAAGGCATCCTTATTGCGTTTTTTACCCATGATCACCTCAACAAAATAAAACAATTCGTTGGTATCAATCTCTTTTTGGGCATATAAAATATTAGTGATACAGTTGGCAATCTCTATGATGTTACAAGCGGATTTAAATGCAGTTTCCTCCTCTTCATCATTTTTAGAAATGGCTTCCAACATACTTTTAACATCCACTTTCGCCCAATATGTTTTGGAATTGAACTCAATGAAAAACTGCTGTTTTTCATATTTCTGATACATCAAATAAGCTTTTTCCATCGGTGATGCTGCTACCAACACCGCACCATGATGAAAATAATCCTCTAAATGCTCATCGCTCAATTCATCTTTTAAGTGCTTATCATTCCAATCATCTTTTGAATTGGTGATGGCAACTTTAATGGTATAAAAGCCAATCTCATCACATTGATCTAACCATTTCAGTGCAGATTGTCTGCCCTTTTCATCTGAATCCAATGCGATCACAATGCGTAAGCGTGGATTCTTTTGGTAGATTTGTGTCAATGTTTCGCTAGGAAAGTTATTCGCACTCATAGCACTGATGGCAGCAATGCCATGATGTTTCAATGCTATCGCATCAAATATACCTTCAACCACCCACAACTCATGGATTTTAGTGACATCCAAATCTTTAGGTTGCCAAGCCAATCCTTTATAAGAATATTTAGGTTTGAAGTGTGCTTTTTTATCAAAGCTCTCTAAGTTTTCAATCAATCTTTCCCAATGACCATCGCCTGGCATTGCAAAGCGAACCGTTGGCGTAGATACTTTCGTGATATAATCCAAATATGTTTCTTGCGTGAAATCACCACATAATGCAGTATTAAAGCCCCTTGCTTCCCTCAAGTATGCTTTCGCTATTGCACGTGAATCGGTTTCCATTTCAACTGCATAACGCTTAGAAAAATTCTCAAACACATCAGGATAACGATCACGTGCGGATACTTCATAACCGCACGATGTGCTATCACACTGAATCTTCCAAGGATTATCCCCAAAGATCCACAATTTCTTTTTGTTACAACTTGGACATAAGCCATCTTTATAATGCTGGCCACCGCCCTGCTGTTTCGCGCCTGTTTCCGTCATGAAGCGGCGAACCACTTCATCACGTTGGCTTTTATCCATTTCTTTAAACATATTAGATTTCGCCTGTCATATAGTTTAAAAACTGCGTATAGCCACAACCACGATTGGTTTCTTTCTTCTGCTGAAACACAACAAATGATGGTGCAACAATAATATTGAAGCGGTGAGCGATCGCTTTGCCTACGCTGTTTGGGCTCATATCAATCTGAACACACGCAATATGTGGATGTTTCTTGCTGAACTCATCGAGCATGTGCAGCATCTTTTTAGATGAAACGCACTGATTACGTGTGAATAAAATGATGCTTGGCTCATTGTCTGTGATGTTTTTGAGCGTAATGCCGTTGGTGACTGTAATGACTGAACTAATCATGATTCACCTGCTTAACTTTTTCTAA
>NZ_MVDO01000093.1 GCF_002006755.1 Wohlfahrtiimonas larvae
GTGCAACAATAATATTGAAGCGGTGAGCGATCGCTTTGCCTACGCTGTTTGGGCTCATATCAATCTGAACACACGCAATATGTGGATGTTTCTTGCTGAACTCATCGAGCATGTGCAGCATCTTTTTAGATGAAACGCACTGATTACGTGTGAATAAAATGATGCTTGGCTCATTGTCTGTGATGTTTTTGAGCGTAATGCCGTTGGTGACTGTAATGACTGAACTAATCATGATTCACCTGCTTAACTTTTTCTAAAAAGCTATGAATACGTTGATCAAAATCGTATTCTGGAAAAATACACGATTCGCTTGCTAAAATTTTGTTCGTTTTTGAATCAAATGCATATAAATATGCTGATTTAGAATTAATCTGAACATCTAAAGCAACGCCATTTGTTTCAATCAAATGAATTTCAGCAAGCTTCATCAATTGCTCTTTAGTGAACTTAGCCATGTCTGCGCTCCTTTTGAATCAAAGTTTGAATGAAAACCGCTCTACGCAATAACTTCAATGCAGCTTTTTGATCTGCTGTGTTATCGGCTGCTTCGTAATATGCATGACGCATATTTTCCAATGCATCCAAACACACTTCTTTTGTCATGTGATCAACGATGTTGGCAAAGCCTTGCATCACAAATGCTTTATCATTGAATTGCTGTGTTAAAACCTGACCACGTGCTTGCTTCGCTACATATTTAAATGCTCGTACTGCGCTCTCAAAATGTTGCTTTAACTGATTTTTGGGTAAAAAAATCCCCTGACTCTTTAAAGCCATAATTGAATCTCCTTTAAAATTAATGTGTTATTTCTTGGTTTTAACGATCCAACGATCAACCATTTCATACGTCACAAACGTGGATGAGCAATACACATTCATACATTGATAATACTTTTCTCGTGTTTCTGTCGTGATTACCTTTGTTGTCACGATCTTTGCTCTATGGTTACATTCTGGACATCTAAACGAATGTGCTGTCTTTAAGTCCATATTCTCTCCGTTTGTTATGTGCTTATGAATGATATTTTAAAGCCCTAATCAACAGCGCATGTGCTACTGTTGCCACAGGTTTACCTTCCTTAGAAGCTAGTCTTTTCAATTGATTATGCTCAGTTTCTGTCACTCTTATTCTTAAATTAACAGATCGACTCAGCGGTGTAATGTTTGTATTTTTCATTAATTACCCCTAAAATGACTACATAAATGACCACACGAATGACTACATTGGTTATGTTATACAACAAACATGTAAGTCAAACAATAAACACTCGATTATGTGTTTTTATGTACAGATCACACAAATGTGTGACAAGGATTTGTAAAATGATTGAAGTTGGACTTCGGCTTAAAGAAGCAAGAGAGTTATTAAATATGACTCAAAAGAAGTTTAGTGAATTAGCTGGCATCAGCCCTAATGCACAAGTGAACTATGAGAAAGGCGAACGCAAGCCTGATACTCAGTATTTAAGTAATATCGCTAAATTAGGTTGTGATATTCAATACATAGTGACAGGTGTTAAATCCAATAACCCTGATCCCATTGTTTATGACAATGCAGGTAATTTGGTGGATTTAGATGAATTCTGCTTTGTGCCACGTTATAAAGTATTTGCAGCAGCTGGCCATGGCTCTGCCATCAATGAAGAAACTTATGAATTCTCTATTGCCTTTCGTAAATATTGGGTTAAAAAATACTTAGAAGTCAATCCAAAGGATCTGATTGCTATTACTGCCCGTGGGGATTCTATGATTGGCGTGATCGATGATAAAGATGTGATGATCATTGATACCGCCAACAAACTATTCAATGATGGCATTTATGTATTGCGCATCGATGGCGACTTGATCGTAAAAAGCGTACAGAAGTTACCAGGTAAAATTATTGAGGTTTCTAGCACTAACCCGCTTTATAAACCATTCACAATTGATATGAATAACCCACCGAATGACTTTGAGATTATTGGCTGCGTTGTTCATACTGAACCTGTGACCTTGTTTAGAAATCGACGTACGAGGGATTGATGATGCGTTATTATCAACCTAAAAATACATATAGACCACCTAGCAATAAAGGCAATTTATACTATGTGAGATTTTCTACTAGTCTTGGTTATTTTTATAAAATAGGTTTCACAACTGCTAATAGTGTAGAAAAACGCTTCAGTTATAACTCTGTAGACTTTCTTGATATTGATAAAGTTTTATTATTTGAATACTTAGATAATGCTTATGACATTGAACAGCAATTACACTCATGCTTATCAGAAAGAGCACTATTTAAAGAATTTAAAAATCAAAATGCTGTATACCCCCTATTTAAAAATGGACAATCTGAATTATATTTGGAAGATATATTAGGATTAGATCCAGAATATACAGAAGAACAAAGATTTCAAACATTTAAGAATGTAAAACTTGCTGTAGAACAAAATGAACTTGTTGGGATATTAAAACTTGCTGCCTCAAGAACTGCAGATAGAATACTGAGTTTATCCACACTACCCTTCAGTGTTTACTTTAAAAAGAAAAAAGGTATAGACACTCCTCAAGCTCTTTTAGAAAGCTTAGACCGTATTATCGGTGATGGACAGATACAAAAAAGACGTGAGGATAATGGTTTAACTGAACAAGCATATGCCATTTTGCTCAATGCAGGCATTAATCTACACAATAGATAATCAAATAACTTTGAAGGAATTGATGATGGATAAGATACTAAAATTCAAATATAAAAATGTAAAAGGTGAAGAACATTACTTTGAGATTTATTTAATCAAATCTTTTGAATACTACTTCACAGGGCGTACATTAGATACAGATGAATACAAAACATTTAAGAAAGAGCGTGTAATTGAATATGGTGATGATTCAAAATCGATCTTAGATCAATGTCCTATTGATGCATCCAAAGTTGCTGATAATTCTTTTGGCTTCATTAAATCTTATAATCCTGATCTATTATTTGAAGTTTGTTTCACTGGCTTTAAAAAAGCTGATAAAACAAGACTGACTGAGATTGCACAAAATAATAATATGTATATTGCAAGCGATACCACAGCAAATTTAGGTGCATTGGTTTGTGGTTATAATGCAGGCCCAAAGAAAATCGAACGAGCATTAAATAATGCACGTACAGTTGAAATCATGGATGAAGATGAGTTCTTACATTTTATTGAAACTGGTGAAGTTAAATCACATAAGGAATAATCTGTGAATAATAGAAAAACAAAAACATTTATGATTTTGGCATTAGTGTTGGCTATAGGATTATATTTAAGTGATCAAAAAGAACAAACAACACAAGCCACATCTAATGAAATCGTTGATGTGATTGTCATTGATCAAGCCAAACATGATGCTGCACTTAAAGAACAAGCCGAAGCATTAGCTAATCGTGATCCAATCATCATTGATATTGAAAATGCTGTGAATAATGGCAATATCACAACTGCAACAGTGTTAAGAAATGCACAGCTGAATACTGATGCAAAAAACGCTGACAGTAAAATTGCGATGATCTATTTACAGTGGGATCGAAAAAATGACCCTGCACAAACCAAAAAAATGCTTCAGATGTATTCTGCACGATTGGCCAATGAGATTGGTAAGCATAAAAATGTGAGTGAAATTGTTGTATTTTGGGAAGTGCCATATCATGTGAAAGATCAAAATATTGCTAAATTCAACTATTCAAAGAAAAATAATGATTGGATTGTTGATAAAGAATGGTTTGCACCTGTGATTAGATAATTTATTAAAAAGGTAAAAAGTATGAATGGAAAGTTTTGCCCATCTTGTGGGCAACATCAAATAGCAGATTGGGTAAATATTTGTGAATCATGTTCTAACAAACGTAAAAACATGGTTAATTGGATTGGGATGTGCGTATTCATGGCAACATTCGCATTATCTTTATATTGGTACTTTAATCAATATATTTTGTCAATTATGCCAAGAAATTGGAATATAGTCTCTATATTTAAAGCTGTTGAATATCACATTAGTCATTTAAATTTTTCTTCACCATATGCCTATATTTTACCTGCTTTACTTTTAGCATGTGTATTGCTTGGTGGATTAACTAACGAGCTAATGTATAAATTAGTTAGAGCAAAATAAGCATAAAACTATACATTTAGAAAGTAGCAATATCGCAATATGTAAGAATAACAAAATGACTGTTGGTGCAGAATGGTTTGCACCTGTGATTAGATAGGTAAATAAAATGATCGATTTAATAACATCAACCTTTATGTCTGTACCAAAAAAACTCAATATCGATAGAAAAAAAAGTAATGGATCAATTCAACTAAAACCTGGTGCCATTGTCGCATGTGATTTAACTGGTGGTGTTATTGATCATACAGGAGTATATGTAGGTAATGGTCAAATAGTAGAACTTAATGGGGATGGGCTAGTTGAAAAAATTTCTATGAATAAGTTTTTACATAATGGCTTTCTGAGGACTGGAAACACAATATACACTCCAACATGGAATGATGAACTATTATTTCATCCTGTTTGGGGCATAGAAGCTCAAAAAAATATAGGATTAAATACTCATTATGATTTAGCATTGAATAATTGTCATAATTTTGTACATTGTTGCACGCAATTATATAATGCAAGAAGTAATCAAAAAACTGAATATCAAAAGTATATTGAGCTTTGCAATAGAGATAAGAGCATCATGATTAAAAAGTCATTTTTTCAAAGTACTATTGACACACAACCAACTTATCAAGTCATTAAATACTTTATTGAAGCGTATAATCATACTGGTATCACAACATTTGAAACTTTATCTAACATGTTATTTATACATTATATAATACGTAAACATCCATACCTCGTAGAAGATAAAAAACTTTTAAATCGAGCAAAGTTATTATTTAAGTGGAAAGTTGCAGAATATTAATCTTCAGGATCTTTCACTTCTAGCTCAACTTATGTAGTTAATCCATTTTGATCAAGAATATGTGTAACATGGGTTGCCACCCAATCTTGATCATCAACTTGTTCTCTAACACCTTGAGATTTAAATATATTAACCCCATATTATCAGCATCAATTTATTATAAGAGGTAAATTATTATGATGTTAAAAAAACTCACCCTTACTGATACAAATAACAATGAAATTAGACTTGTTAGACAGTCTTTTAATTTAAGTAATTTAAATGATCTTGAATGGTATTACGATGATTTAAACTCAAGAAAAAAATTCCCAAATGAAGATAATATTTGGGATCAATTCGACCAAGCAAAAGTTGGATCAATCATCTATGATAAAAACAAAAATAAACTATATACTGTAAAAACACGAATGGAAGGTGGTCCAATTTAACTCGACTCTTTCACTTCCAACTCAACTTGGGTAGTTAAGCCTGATTGATCCAAAGTATGAGTAACACGAACCGCAACCCAATCAATTTGATCAATATCTTTCTTAAAGCCCTGCACTTTTACAGGGCTTTCTGCTATCAGTTCAGGATTTCCCATCGCTAAATTAAACGAAAATGATGCAACACCACGTTTGAGTTTTTTAAGCTCGTTTTCTGCTGCATCCTGTGCATCTGCTTCGCTTTTA
>NZ_MVDO01000094.1 GCF_002006755.1 Wohlfahrtiimonas larvae
TATTATTATCTGTGCGTAGAGTAACTGTACCATTCAAGATGGTAGTATTCGATATATGAGCTTTATCTGATACAATGACTGTCCCTTCTCTAACTGCATGATCAACACCTGTGCCTGCAACTTTTCTACCCACAGTTAAACCTGTCAGCTGAGAAATTCCTTTCTTACTTACACTACTTGTATTCTGTGCAGAACGTACGGTGCCTAAAACAATTGAATCAGATAATATAGACTCCCCTTCTATCTCTAACTCACCATATATTGCCAATCTACTTGCCGTCGCCGATGCAACACCACCGTCAGTATTAATCGAAACCACGCCAGCCTTTACATTGTCCTTACCATGGGCATATTCTCGAATAATAGAATCAGTCAGAGAACCTCGTATTGTATATACAGCAACAGAATTATTTCTCTCAATGCCAATATCTAGAAAAGAATTCGATTTACCAACACCCAGAGTAGTGATTCTATCAACTTTGGTATAGTTACCAGCAACAGGTAAATCAATCATCCTATTTTGAATATTAATAATCTCTCCTTCTTCCGTCACCAATCCTAACGCGAAAGGAGTACTCAATGAAAAAATTAGGCCTGTGCAAATAATGTATCTAGGTGCTTTCATTATTATATATCTCTCTAGTCAATCTAAATTATTGTATAAATATTTCAAAACATATACTTAATGCTACTATTGCATCAACCCATCATTCACTTAGTAGGTTTAAATATATGCTTTATTTTTTAAAAATTTTATTGAATTAAATTATTGATAGAAATATATTATTAAGCATATTAATAAAAATATCAAATCACCGAACAATAAATACAACAACATATCATTAATCAATAAAAATTAACATTTCTTATATAATTAATTAAATATATAAAATTAAAATATGATTATAAATCCACTGACACTAAAGGTACTTAATAAAGATCAAAATAATCCTACAAATTTGTCAATAAAAAAGCCGAATCCGATAAATCATCGAATCCGGCCCTTAATCAAAAGCTCAGCTAATTAAAAAAACTAATCCATAATTGCAACTTCAATTGCAACAGGTGTTTCTTCTGCCTTTAATGCCGCTTTCTCGGCATTAATATAATCCATAATTGCACTCGTTAATGGCTTTGTATTATCGCCAGAGATTGCAGAAATTTGAAAACATGGTCCTTCCCACTGAATTTCTTTTAAGAAATCAGCGATGCGCTCTTCGCGTTCATCTTCAGGAATCAAATCCAATTTATTCAAAACTAACCAACGATCTTTCTTCGCCATCTCTTCATCATACTGTTGCAATTCATTCGTGATCACACGGAAATCTTCAACAGGATCTTGTGAATCACTGTATGGTGACATATCAACCAAATGCAACATGATCGATGTACGAGACAAGTGGCGCAAGAATTTATGCCCCAAACCAGCCCCTTCCGCAGCACCTTCGATTAACCCTGGAATATCTGCCATCACAAAGCTATCCAAAGGCCCTACACTCACAACGCCTAAATTAGGGTGCAATGTTGTAAATGGATAATCTGCAACTTTTGGACGGGCTGCTGATACTGCACGAATCAATGTTGATTTACCTGCATTCGGTAAACCCAACAAACCAACATCAGCCAATACTTTCAATTCCAAACGCAAACGGCGTTCTTCTCCTGGCGTACCTGGCTTAGTTTGTCTTGGTGCACGGTTAGTAGACGATTTAAAGCGCGTATTACCCAAACCATGGAAACCACCTTGAGCAACCTTAGCCATTTGACCATCTTCAGTTAAGTCACAAATGAATTCATTTGTATCTGCATCGTGCACTTGTGTACCTAATGGCACCACTAAAATTAAATCTTCACCTGCTGCCCCAGTACAGTTTGCACCACGACCATTTTCACCACGTTTTGCTTTAAATTTTTTGGCAAAACGAAAATCAACTAATGTATTAACTGTATCAGATGCCTGTAGAAAAATACTACCACCATCACCACCATCACCGCCATCAGGTCCACCGAAAGGGATGAACTTCTCGCGACGAAAACTTAAACATCCATCACCACCATTACCCGCTTCAACTGTAATGATCACCTCATCAACGAATTTCATCTGCCCTCCTTAATCTGACAGCATAAACAATAAAAGCCCCAATAAAAGGGGCTTTTAACACAACTAATATTTATTAAGCAACTGGTTGAATGCTTACAAACTTACGGTTTTGTTGTCCTTTAACTTCAAAAACAACATGACCATCAACCTTAGCAAATAAAGTGTGATCTTTACCCAAACCTACGTTAGTACCTGCATGAAAACGAGTACCACGTTGACGAACGATGATAGAACCCGCTGGAACTAATTCACCGCCAAAACGCTTAACACCTAAGCGTTTACTTTCGGAATCGCGACCGTTACGGCTGGAGCCGACGCCTTTCTTCTGTGCCATGTTTAAATCCTCTTATACGTCTAGGAATCTCGCAATTATGCAGAGATGCTAGAAATTTTAACTTCAGTAAAGTGTTGACGATGTCCAGCGTGCTTGCGAGAATGCTTACGACGACGGAACTTGATGATTTCGATCTTACGTCCACGACCTTGCTTCAATACTTCTGCAACTACTTTAGCATTTGCAACAAGTGGTGTACCAACAGTTGTAGAACCGTCTTTACCTACTAACAATACTTCTGCAAATTCTACGTTAGAACCTTCAGCAGCGCCTTCCAATTTCTCAATGCGAAGGATTTGACCTTCAGCTACACGGTATTGTTTACCGCCTGTTTTGATTACAGCATACATGTGTAATGCTCCAAATAGTTAAGTGAATCTGAATTCTTTTGCTATCACGTTGAACAAGTCAACAAGAAATAACAGTCCATAAAAAGGACGTGATTGTATAAAAAAAAATGGTTTGCGTCAAGATTAAGCACATTATTCTTGACATCTTTTTTTCCATATTGATATGTTAATCTTGTCAATTATAACAAATAATCCTACATTTTTTAAGCAAAAATTTGCTTTTTACTATTTATTGGGTAGATTTCTTATCGGTCATTTTTGCAAAAATATTCGCCAAAATCGCCCCGCTAATATTATGCCACACACTAAAAATTGCACTCGGCACAGCCACAATCGGATCAAAATGTTTATTGGCTAATGCCGCACCCAAGCCACTATTTTGCATACCTACTTCGATGGCTATCGCTTTACGTTGCGCTAATCCCAACCCCATAATTCTCGCAATAATATACCCCACTAAATACCCAAAAGTATTATGCAACATCACAATCGCAATGATGATTAGCCCTGTTTCCTTCAAACGTACCTGATTCAATGCAACAACAATTGCCACAATCATCACAATACCAAATACAGAAACTATCGGTAATACTGGCATTACATATTTAACATTTGAACGTAGAGCCATACGAACCGCCAAACCTAATACAATTGGTACAATAACAAACTGTACAATTGACATCATCATTGCATAGAAAGAAACATTAATACTTTCTGATGCTAATAATTTTAATAATAATGGCGTCATCAATGGTGCTAATAATGTTGTAATACTTGTAATCGTTACGCTTAATGCAACATCACCACGAGATAAATAGGTAATGACATTGCTAGATGTACCGCCCGGGCAAGAACCCACTAAAACAACACCTAAAGCCAACAGTGGGTCGATGTTAAAAATCTTCACCAAAGCCACTGCCAATAAAGGCATAATCACAAACTGAGCACCCACACCCAACAATACTTGCCAAGGTTTTTTCGCCACTTGAGAAAAATCTTCCAAAGTGAGCGTTAAACCCATTCCAAACATGATAATGCCAAGAAAGTAAGTAATGAGCCAACCCAAAGAATTGAATAATGATGGGATAAAGAAACCCAACAAAGCAAACAATAATGTCCAAAGCGCAAAAGTTTTGCCAATGAACTCAGAGAATAAATTTAACCAACGCATAAAACAGCCTTCAATCAATATTGAATAAATAAACTAATCATTTTTGTACAAACTTTGGGTAATGTGCTGATTGATGCGATTTTGTCGCGGATGTTGCACTCTTTCGAGTATACATAGCCATAAGATTATGTAAATAGCTATTGAAAATGAAATTCACATGATGCGTTGTGGGTTATGATAATCATGTTATACAACAATAAAATAGTTACGATGGAGTACTATAAAACCTTAGTTTGATAGAGTGCTACGCGATTAAAAAAGCCAATTTCATAATAAAATTGGCTTTTTGTTTATTCACATTATATTTGCAAGAATCTTAAATTATTGCTCTTTTAACATTGGGAAGCCCAATGCTTCACGACTTGCATAATAAGCTTCAGCCACAGATTTAGCCAACTCACGTACACGTAAGATATATGATTGACGTTCTGTCACAGAGATCGCTTTACGTGCATCCAATAAGTTAAATGTATGTGATGCTTTCAAAACCATTTCATATGCAGGCAATGCTAATTTAGCTTCAATTAAACGCTTAGCTTCTTTCTCAAAGAAGTTGAATTGTTGCAATAAGAAATCTACATCAGCATGTTCAAAGTTAAAGGTTGATTGTTCTACTTCATTTTGATGGAAAACATCGCCATAAGTTACAGTGCCGAACGGAGTTTCTGACCAAACTAAATCATAAACACTTTCAACATTTTGTAAGTACATTGCTAAACGCTCTAAACCATAAGTGATTTCACCCATCACAGGCTTACATTCTAAACCACCCACTTGTTGGAAATATGTGAACTGTGTTACTTCCATGCCGTTCAACCAAACTTCCCAACCTAAACCCCAAGCACCCAACGTTGGTGATTCCCAGTTATCTTCCACAAATCGTACATCATGCACTTTTGTATTGATACCCAATACATTCAATGATTCCAAATATAATTCTTGGAAATTCTCTGGTGATGGTTTCACTACAACTTGGAACTGATAATAATGTTGTAAACGGTTAGGATTTTCACCATAACGACCATCTGTTGGGCGGCGCGATGGTTGAACATAAGCAGAAGCCCATGGCTCTGGCCCTAATGAACGTAAGAAAGTTGCAGAATGGAACGTACCTGCGCCCACTTCCATATCGTATGGCTGTAATAAAACACATCCTTGTTCTGCCCAAAAAGTTTGCAGTCTTAGGATCATTTCCTGAAATGTTAATACTTTTGACATAATTTTGTTTTACCCTAAAAAATTGATGACATTATAGCGAGTTCATAATCATTTAATCACTTTTTTTATATAATGATAATTGCGCTTCACGAATATCATCTTTAAAACTCTTCTCAAACTCATCATCTTCATATGGCTTAATTGCCATTGCACTGTTTTCTCTGAAGCGCAATTCACTTTGTGGCACAGGAATCTCAATATTATTTGAACGCAATGCTGTATCAATCGCCCACATATAAGCAGCATGCACAGCATTCGGTCTTTTCACTGCTCGTGCTGTCAACCAAACTACCAATTCAAACTCATAATAATATTCACCAAAACCATTTAGCCATACAGATGGATTTCGACCAGGAATACCTTTTAAAGTGTGTGGCACATCCTCAACGGCTTTTAATACCACTTCTCTTACTAATTCTTTTTCTACACCATAAGCAACTTTAAATGGATAACGAATACGACGATGCGGCTCCGTTAATGTCCAGTTCAACATTTTTGTATTGATTAATTCAGAATTAGGAATCACGATTTCAATATTATCATTATCTGCAATAATGGTTGCACGCACATTAATCGCGCGCACTTCACCACGTAAATTTCGCTCTTGTAGTTCAATAAAATCACCCACTTTCAATGATCGCTCAAATAGAATAATCAAGCCAGAAACGAAATTACTTAAAATAGATTGCAAGCCAAAACCTAAACCAATTGCTAAGGCACCCGCAACCAATGCAAAATTTGTAAAGTCAATACCAATGATGGTTAAACCGCCTAAAAATCCTATCGCAATCACAGAGTAATAAGTCAATCGCCCTGTCAAGTAGTAAGCAGGCAGTTTTTCTCCACCATTACGATTGCCGATTCGGACTAATAATTTATTCATCCAAAAAGCGGCCCACCAAGCAAGGAATAATACAACGACAAAACGGACTAAACCACTTGCCGTCACAGGCGTATCACCCACCTTAAACAAAGCCGTTGATGTAGAGTTTTTAATAAAACGCCAAGAATCACTTAAAAATAATCGTCCTTGATAATAAGTATTACGCCACCCACCACTTAATGCGAGAATTTTTTCTTTAGATAACTTAGAAATATAGCTACTATCGTCTAATAGAACATTTAAGCGTTGTAAATTAATGGCTGTGTCCTGAATTAAATTAGAGCGATCTTGAATAATATTTCGTAAAAATAATGATTGCTCACCTTCACTAGATGTATCTGCTAACAATTCCGTCGAACGAATACGTTCAATCTCATTTTGCTCTGTACGCCCTATTGCCTTGGCTTTTAATTCTTCAAGCTCAACATCATAACGGCGTACATTCTTTAGTATACTTTCATTATCAGCTTCAGGATCATGCAATAATTGCAATAAATTCAATTGCATTTTATAAAAAATAATTTGTGCTTGTGCTGCGGCCAAGTGTACCTGTGTATTTAACAATCTTAGCTCACGATACCGCGCAACTGCAGCATCTTCCTTCGTCCCTGTAGAATCTAATGATGCAACCAGTTGCTGCTCACGATATAATTTTGCAGTAATCTCTTGAACACGCTGTTCAGATTGTGCAATTGCGCCTTGTAACTGTTTAATTTCATCATCAGAAGTTGAAATAACATTAACAGCAACGCTAATCGCTGTTTTAACATCATCTAATCTGATATTAATATTATTCAGTTCATCCTTCATGGTTTTATTGCGCTCATCTATTAAAACAGAATCTGTTTGTATTAAGATGATACTTAAACCTTCGCCAAAACGATCACTATCAGCACTGAGCATATCCAAATAGCGTGCAAGATTTGTATTCAATTGACGATCTAAATTCCTCAACTGTTTATCATATTCACTAATTTCCAAAAGAATTCGCTGTGCATTGCCTTGAAGATCCCGCTCTTGATGTATTAAATCAATCAGCTGTTTCACTGTATATTTTTCAGCAATTGCTAATTTAGCGGCTGTTGGTACAGCTTTTTTCTTACTAACAAGTGTTTCATAAGCCATTAAGTTAGCAGATATTTGACTTAATACAGGCTGGTATTTTTTTTGCTCTTCAATCGGTAAATGGCTAATTTGCTCATTAACTCTTCCGACAAATTGAGCAATACCTTGCTTTAATTCTTCACCTGATTTTGTAGAAAAATAATTCCACCAAGTGGTTACTAATTTTAGAGGATCTGGTAGCTCATATATCTTTTTATCATTATTTTTCGCCCCTAATCCATCTGACAAAATCGTATTCAGTGGTAATGCTTGACTCAATGCAACATTGGTTATTGACTGAAATGTCAATAAATTAAAGGTCAATATTGCCAAAGCGATAACTTTTTTTTTCACCCAACCACCTTAAGTCCCTAAATTTAATCTCATTCAATTATTATGACATGAGTTGCTTTTTCTGCCCCAAAAAGACAAAGAGCTAGTATTATATACTTCATTTGAGTAAAATTGCAGTGTTTGACGCAGTTATTACAGTTTAAAAAATACCGAGGATTATTGTGGCTAAAAGCAAAAATACGAGTGAAACAATTGAAGACAAATTAAACTCAATTGATACAATCATAGAACAGCTAGAATCTGGCGAATTGACGCTTGAGGCATCATTAAAACTATTCACTGATGGCACTCAGCTCATTCATGATTGCCGTAATATTTTAGACCACACCGCAAAAAAAATTGAAGAAATTACACAATCAAAAATCACCACGCCACTTACAGATGATTTTGATAATGATGACATCCCATTTTAAGCTTCAATTAGGTATCCATTATGTTTCAATTTAGAGAAGAATTTGAGTGCTACTTAGCAAAATATTTAGATAAACTCCCCACTGTCCCATTATTAAAAGAAGCGATGGAATACAGCGTGTTAGATGGTGGAAAACGTATTCGCCCATTGCTCACCTTTGCAGGCGGGCAACTAAGCGGTGCCAATAACCAAACATTGTTGCCAATCGCAGCTGCTATAGAAATGATCCACTGCTATTCATTGGTGCATGATGATCTTCCTGCTATGGATGATGATGATTTTCGCCGCGGCAAACCCAGCAACCATAAAGCTTATGATGAAGCGACCGCTATTTTAGTCGGTGATGCATTATTAACGGAAGCTTTTGCACTATTGGCGCATAATCATAACTTCACAGCTGAAACTAAAGTTGAACTATTAAAAATACTAAGCACAGCATCAGGCGCACTTGGTATGATCAAAGGCCAATTTTTGGATATGCACGCAGAACAAAAACCTGTAACACTAGAAGAATTAGAAGAAATCCACAACAATAAAACAGGCGCATTAATCAAAGCAAGCATTATGATGGGCTACATTGCAGGACCTAATCAATCCCAAGAATCTTTACAATCTTTGTCAACATTTGCACAGAAAGTTGGGCTTATGTTCCAAATCCAGGATGATATTTTAGATGCCACCAGCTCTTCTGAAATATTGGGTAAAAGTGCCGGCAAAGATGCTGAACAAGAAAAAGCCACCTACGTTAATTTGTTAGGTATTGAAACTGCGCAAGAATATATGCAAAAACTCAATACAGAAGCTTTAGCACTATTAACACCGTTTCAAACTCATGCAGATCCTTTAAAAGCTTTAACGCTTTATGTGATCGAAAGGCAGAATTAACATGTCACTCTTAACCCAAATCCAAACCCCACAGGACTTAAAACGTCTATCCACCCAAGAATTACAACAACTTGCGCATGAATTGCGCCAATTTTTAATTCAAAGCGTGTTGGAAAGTGGTGGGCACTTTGCATCTGGTTTAGGTGTGATTGAACTCACTGTTGCATTACACTATGTTTTTGATGCGCCGAATGATGACATAGTTTGGGATGTTGGCCATCAGGCTTATCCTCATAAAATTTTGACAGAGCGTCGTGATCAACTCAAATCCATTCGTCAAAAAGATGGCTTAAAGCCCTTCCCTTGCCCTAAAGAG
>NZ_MVDO01000095.1 GCF_002006755.1 Wohlfahrtiimonas larvae
ATTCAAAGCGTGTTGGAAAGTGGTGGGCACTTTGCATCTGGTTTAGGTGTGATTGAACTCACTGTTGCATTACACTATGTTTTTGATGCGCCGAATGATGACATAGTTTGGGATGTTGGCCATCAGGCTTATCCTCATAAAATTTTGACAGAGCGTCGTGATCAACTCAAATCCATTCGTCAAAAAGATGGCTTAAAGCCCTTCCCTTGCCCTAAAGAGAGCAAATACGATGCTTTTACTGTTGGACACTCATCAACTTCGGTAAGCGCATCTTTAGGCATGAGCATTGCCAATGATCTATTGCGTACACATCATCATGCCGTTGCAGTGATTGGTGATGGTGCTCTAACCGCGGGTATGGCATTTGAAGCATTGAATCACGCAGGTGCCATTAAAGCGGATATGTTGGTAATTTTAAATGACAACAATATGTCCATTTCACCCAATGTTGGCGCTTTAAGCAATATGGTTACAAAAACATTATCTAATCCAATCATGCAGTCACTACGCTCAGAAGGTAAACGCTTCATCGAAAGCTTACCTTTACCACATGCATTAGAATTAGCTAAACGCACAGAAGAACAGATCAAAAATATGGTTGCGGGTGACGGTGGATTATTTGAAGCTTTAGATTTTCAATATTTTGGTCCTGTAGATGGTCATGATTTACCTTCTTTGATCAAAATATTACAAAATTTAAAACAGAAACGCGGCCCAAAACTCTTACATTTAATTACGCAAAAAGGCAAAGGTTATTCTCAAGCAGAATCTGCTCCTGTGAAATTCCATGCAGTTTCTGCACCAAAACCTATTGATAAAATTGAGACTAAACCTACTGCCAAAACCTATACGCAAGTTTTCTCACAGTGGATTTGTGATGTTGCCAAAAAAGATCATAAAATTGTTGCCATCACACCTGCAATGCGGGAAGGCTCTGGTTTAGTTGAATTTGAGCAACATTTTCCAAAGCGATTTTTTGATGTTGCAATCGCAGAGCAACATGCCGTCACAATTGCAGCTGGTATGGCAATGAAAGGTTTAAAGCCTATAGTTGCGATCTATTCAACATTCTTACAACGCGCTTATGATCAATTGATTCATGATGTTGCCTTGCAAGATTTACCAATTGTATTCGCCATCGACCGTGCGGGTGTTGTTGGACCTGATGGCCCAACACATATTGGTGCATTTGACTTAGCATATTTACGCATCGTGCCAAATATGGTGATCATGGCACCATCCGACGAAAACGAGCAATATCACATGCTGAATTTAGCATTAACTGTACCTCATCCAACAGCTATACGTTATCCTCGTGGCTCAGGCGAAGGTATAGAAATTACAGAAACATTAGATATTCAATTTGGTAAAGCAAACATTATTCGCAAAGGTGTTGATATTGTTATTTTTGCAGTAGGCACAATGCTGCACGTTGCAGAAAAAGCAGCAAATGCACTCAATGCAACCTTAGTGGATTTGCGTTTTGTAAAACCATTGGATGCGGAATTGATCACAGCAGAAGCCAACAAGCATAACATCATCATCACAATTGAAGATGGCGTTGTCACAGGTGGTGTGGGTACTGCGATCCAAGAATTATTGGCACAGAATTTTATATTTAAGCCAATCAAAACGTTTGGTTTACCAGATACATTCTTAGAACATGGTGAGCGCCATGAAGTGCTTGCAATGGCAGGCTTAGAAGCTGATCAATTCTTAAAAGATGTCACAGAATTTAAACATACTCTGATGCAGCATGTGCAGACGCCCATGCCCATTGGAAGTTAAATCCTCCCAATTGACCTGAAACATCCAAAACTTCGCCCACAAAAAATAAACCTTTTTGCTTTTGGCTTTCCATCGTTTTGGATGATATTTCTGTTGTATCAACGCCACCTAAAGTAACTTCTGCCGTGCGATAGCCTTCAGTGCCTGCAGGCTTCACTTCAAATTGATGCAATGATGATGCAACTTGCAATAGTTTTTCATCACTCCATTGCCCGATCATAATATCAGCTTGATCTTGCCACAATAATTCTTGAAGCTCTAACACTAAATTTTTCGGTAGATATTCAGTTAATAAAGTGCGTAATAAAATTTTAGGTTGGCTATTTTTCTTAGCTTTAAACAACTGCGCTAAATCTTCTTGTGGCAAGAAATCAATATTAAAACATTGTCCTGCTTGCCAATAATTCGATAACTGCAACGAGCTTGGCCCACTCAAACCACGATGTGTAAACAACAGCGCTTCTGTAAAACTCTGCTGATCATTCGATAACGTTGCCTCAATCGCATTACCACTTAAGCGACCTGTAATATCTTTCATAGTATCTGAAAAAGTAAATGGCACTAATCCTGCACGCGTCGGAAATACCTTATGTCCAAATTGCTTGGCAATCTCGTACCCAATACCAGATCCCCCCAATGTTGGAATGGACAATCCACCTGTTGCCACAACCACAGATTCAGCTTCAAAATTCCCAGCAACGGTTTGAACTTTGAATCGACCAGTTTGCAAAATATCCACAGATCTCACTTCGCTATGTGTACGAATTTCTACATTTCTAGTATGTTCACACTCTTCAACTAGCATGGCCAAAATCTGCTTTGCGCCATGTAATGTGAATAACCGCCCATGAGCACGTTCTTCATATTCAATACCATGCGCGCACACCAAACTAATAAAATCCCAATTGGTATAGCGCTTTAAAGCTGAAATCGTAAAAGGATGATTATGCGTAATGTAGTTATTAGATTCCACATCAAGATTTGTGAAATTACATTTACCACCGCCTGACATTAAGATTTTTTTACCAATCTTATTTGCTTTCTCTAAGACAAGAACCTTACGACCCCGTTGCCCTGCCATAAATGCCAGCATTAGGCCTGATGCACCTGCACCAATGATAATCACATCATATTGTTTATTTGACATAGTTCTAAAGCTGATTGGCTAAAACGCGCCATTATATGTGATTTTGTCAGCTTATGCGACACCAAGGCGACGCTGCCTTGGTGTTTACCCTTCTTAAGCCTCTTTTTTGAGAGGTTCAAAATTGAGAGATAAAAAATATTCTAAAGTGTCATCTTTAATCTCTAACCATGGCTTGGGTAATTGTGGTGCCAAGGTATTGGTTTGTGTAGAACGATAAGATTTTTCACGGAATCCCATAATGTCTTCCTTCTTATCCTCTTGCCACTCTTTTAAAATTTCTGCTTGTTTTTCAACAGCAAAATCGGGGTAATCAGTTAAATTCACAAGATCACGAACGTACGATGCTTGGAAATCAATCGAAGCATAACAAGTTTTAGCAGCTTGTCGCTTCGCTTGCCATTGATCCATATCCGATTGTCGATCTGCTTCATTCGGTAATTCAAAACGATCAATCATATAATCACGTGCCAACCATGCTTGTGCATCAAACATATTGAATGTGAAATATTGATCCTGCATACCTAAATAAATTAACTGAGGATGCTCTTGCCAGAAAATACCTTTGTAAAGATTTTCAGGATAGAGGCAATTGTGCGTTTGTAAACGCAAACGATCTTCCAAAAATGGAAAGTGGAATTGATAGCCAGTACACAAAATAATGGCATCAAATTCTTCACTAGTACCATCTTTAAAATGTGCAATATTACCGTCAAAATGCGTCAATAATGGCACTTCTTTAATGCCTTCAGGCCATTCAAAGCCCAGTGGTTTAGAACGATAGCTAATCGTAATTGAGTTTGCGCCATATTTATAACACTGCGTTGCAATATCTTCTGCTGAATAGCTACTGCCTACCAACAAAATATCTCGCCCTTCAAATTCTAAAGCATCCCGGAAGTCATGTGCATGTAAAATTCTACCTGGAAACTGATCTAAGCCTTCAAAATACGGCATATTTGGCGTAGAGAAATGGCCTGTTGCCACAACAACATAATCAAACTCTTCTGTTTCTTGTTGTTCTGTTTTATGATTCATCACCGTAACAGTGAATTTCTGAGTTTCATCATCGAATGTTACCCAACGAACAGGACATTCAAATTTAATGTATTTGCGAATGTCTTGCTTATTGATGCGCCCCATAATGTAATCTTTGAGGACAGCTCGTGGTGGATATGATGGAATTGGCTGACCAAAATGTTCTTCAAATGAGTAATCAGCAAATTCTAAACACTCTTTAGGTCCATTTGACCAAAGATAACGATACATACTGCCATGAACAGGTTCACCATGCTTATCTAGCCCTGTTCGCCATGTATAATTCCACATCCCTCCTATATCATTTTGTTTTTCATAACACACGATCTCTGGTAAATTTTCTACACCTTGTAATCGTGCCGCTTCAAAGGCACGTAGCTGTGCCAACCCGCTTGGACCTGCGCCCAAAATTGCAATACGTTTCTTCTCGATCAAAACATACTCCTTTTTTGTTGAGGACCTTTAACCATATAAAATGATTTGACTTAAGTCAAATGAATGTGTGGATAATTCAACATTAATATCTATCTGAAAATATTATTTTTCTTTTATGAAAATATTTAATCTATTGATTATTTAAACAACAATTCAATACAAATAATGATAGAATTTTACAAAAAATAAGTCCTATCCACTAAGAGCATTGCAAGGTATATGCCTTTTTTATTTTATATACACTCCCCATTTCATCATTTCTTATCATATCTACAGGTAATAATTCTGAATCATAAGCAATACCAAAAACACTAAATTCACCATTAGGCCATTCGGTAATTGCATAGTTAACATTCGGATTATAATTTTGAGATTTTGTACCTTCATTAATGTATTCACCAGACACGATAACATATCTCAAACGGTAAATTTTATTATATGAGCCATCACTTTTTTGCGGACTAACACATGCAACACCTTTATCCAAAATCTCCCCAAATACTATATTTAAATGAGTTACAATTAAAAATAAAATAATTAATAATTTCAAAACAATTATCTCTAATATTTATAAAAATAAAGATAATATATTATTTTTAAATAATAAAAAAGCCCTGATAAATCAGAGCTTAAAATATGGCGGAAGCAGCATCGAACGAATATACTTCCTAAATAATCTAACCACAGCCAATACAATATAGTATTTATGCATTGTTTGAAAGATACATCATAAAATACTATCTAGGATTATCCACTAAAATCTATTAGAATCTACAAATAATAAGGGTACGGATAAGGGTACAGGATTTTATAGGATGATGATTAATGGCTAAGACGGTTACACCGCTTACAGTGGCGAAAATCAACAACGCAAAACCTAAAGATAAGCTTTATCGCTTATTTGATGGTAATGGCTTATGTTTAAAAATATTAAGCTCAGGCTCTAAAATTTGGGAGTATCGCTTTAAGAACCCGATCACAGATAAAGAAGATACATTCATCATAGGCGATTACCCTTTAATCTCATTATCAGAAGCTCGTATCATCCAAACAGAAAAGCGAAGCATGGTAGCCAAAGGTATTGATCCAAAGATTAAAATCAAATCTCAATTATTTAAGGATCTATTCCCCCAATGGTTTAATACTTGGAGTACAGGCACAAAGCACAACATAGCAACTGAATCAGTTATACAACGTTATATCATGCCTATATTGAAAGATTATGACGTAAGCAAGATTGAGCCACCTCAAATCGTTAAGGCGCTCAGAGAATTAGAAAAAGCGGATAAGCTCGATACATTACTCAAAACTAAATCAGGTTTAAAACTCATGTTTGATTATTTAGTTGCTGAGGGATATATCAAATACAATCCAGTCATTCAGGTAGCAACCTCGATATTCAAAAAGCCAAAGAAATCACATCATAGACGATTAGAAAATAATCAGATCTACTTAATCCATGATTTTTTTAATTATGAGGGCGTTAGTCCAATCATCCGCTTATGTACTCAATTCCTCATGAGAACCGCTTTAAGAGCTAAAGAAGCTTGTACGCTCAAATGGGATTACTATGACGAAGTAAATCAATTGATAATTATCCCTAGTGAGAATATGAAAGTTAAAGATGGTAATGACCATATCATTCCACTATCAAGCCAATTAATTGAGATCCTGAATACACTTAAAGAGATAACAGGCGATTATGAATATATCTTCATGAACGCTGAATTTACAGATCACATTAATACAGAAGCAACCACTAACGCCATGAAACAGCAAAACGTACCGACTTCTACACATGGATTTAGGTCATTGGCTTCAACAATTATTAATGAGGGATCATTATTCCGTTCAGGGGCGATTGAAGCATGTTTGGCTCATAAGGATAGAGATACAATCCGAGCGATATACAACAAAGCGAAATACTTACAGGAAAGAAGAGAAATTCTTCAATGGTGGTCAGATTTTATTGACCAATGCGACACCAAAGAAAATAACCTTTTAACACTTCAAAAATACGATATTTTAAGCATATAGAGATCAATATTATGAGCAAATTAGCAGACTTAAAAAAATGGTTTACAGTCCCCGAAGCCATTGAAAAAATAAAAATAACTATGAATCAAACTATTACAGAAAGTGACTTATATCAATTGGCAATACACAATGAAATAACTTTATCCACCGTATTTCCCAATATATATGATTTCAATCCTGACTTTTATGTACTAAATGATGAAAATCTAACTGAACAATTCAAACAAGTAGAGCAAAAAGTAAGTAAAGATAGATCAAAAAGCACTCTGACGCTTGAAGAGTTAGAAATCTGGGAACGAACCAGTAAATTTGATCAAAAATACTATCGCCATTATCAAGATAGGTATTGTCCAAATACTATTTGGAATATTAGAAACTCTAGTATTAAGCCGACAGATCTACTACTAGCATATTACCATGCCACACAATTTAACCAACAAGTAGATATGCCAAATAGTTGCCTTATCCAATCTCCTGATCAAACTATCATTGTGCGTTTAAATTTTTACAACTTATTAGCATCAGCACTTGAAACTTTTCAATTCATTATTGAAAAGAGTGAATTAGATAGATTCATTAATACGTTAAAACAAGATGAAAATAAAACTAATCACACACCAATAGCAAATGCTGATAAAAATAATGAAAAACTTCATCCACGCAAATACAATAATTTAGTTACTTTGATTGGTTTTCTTTTAAAGCATCCTAATGAAATACCAAATCGAATTGATGACCATACAATTATCATAGATAAATTACTAAAATCTTTTCAAACAAAAAATTATAAGATTTATGAAAAAGAGGCTCTAACTGATGTTATTAAAGATGCTTTGAGATTAATTCAAGAAAGAGAATCTAATTAGAAATTATTTACTACATCTATTTTCTAACTAGAACCCAACGTGTATTCAAAACTTAATAATAAAGCTCCTATTAATTTGTAACTATATGGAGCTTTAAAGATGAATACAGACAAACAATTCATTAGATTAAATCAAGTTATCAATCTCACTGGCTTATCACGAGCAAGTATTTATAACTACATTCAAGAAAGCAGATTCCCAAAGCCTGCAAAATTTGGCAAGAATTCATTGTGGGAATACTCAGAGATCCAAACATGGATTAATGATCGCCTCACAGAGCGTGATACAGCTCAGAGAGGTATTTAATATGACTAGCAGAGAGCTAAAAGAACTAAGAATATTATCTATACTGGAAACTAGAAGTTTAAATAGGTTTGAAGCAGAAGTATTCGGCGATCACTGTTTACATTCCACTATTAGTGCTCTACACAAAAGAAAAGGATGTCTATTTGATAAGCAATGGGAAAGTGTACCAAATAGATTTGGGGAAGAAACACGAGTCAAACGCTATACACTGACTTATATTCCCGAACCATTGCAATTAAAGCTAAATGAATACAAAAAAGAAAAAGGCGCTCAACCGTCCAAAGTGAAAGCGCCCTATTCCAAGTTCTAACTAAAAATTCATTTAATTAGCCTAGAAACTATAACTCAGTTTTCATATTTGAACAATTGAGTTATAGCGTTCTAAATAATGAGATTTACTATGGGTCAATATAAGAAGCAGCTATACAAACAAAAAAAACTTAAAGCACAGGAAGAGATTAATGGTGCTACTTTTTCTATGCTTAGGCATGATGTGTTCAATAGCAAAGCATATTTTGCTTTGTCCCCTATCGCAGCTAAGTTACTTTTAGATGCGATGGCAATTTACAACAGGCTCAATAATGGCGATTTATCTTTTGCCTTTTCTGTCATGAAAGACAAAGGCTGGAACTCAGAAACCACATTACGAAAAGCTATTAAAGAACTACTAGATGCTGAGTTTTTAATTTTAAGTCGACAAGGTGGACGTAATAATCGCCCCAATTTATACGCACTCAGTTTTTATAATATTAATGATTGCCTGAATAAAGATGGTTTTTCTAAAATTGACATAAAAGCCACTAAGAAAGCACCTGATAATTGGAAAGCATAAATTTAAACAATGCGTCTAATCCCATATATAATGAGCCTTATTTCTAAGAAGGAGCAAAATATATGGATAGATGTGGAATATTCATGAATGATTTTGAAAGGACAGAAAATTCTGATTATATTCATGGAGTTATAGGTAGAGCATTAATCATTGCCACTAGATTTGAAATATCATGCCGAAGCTATGAAGAGATACCAAAAGTTAAAGCTTATCATATGGCAAGCCTACTGGACAATGACCCAAAAAAATTTGAAAACCTTATCGTACAAATGATGAAAAAATTTCAAAGCCTTAATACGTCTATTACCAATATAAAAGGGTTAAATGGAGACCTAACAGATATTTTACATGACGCTAGAGAATCGAGAAACTATATTGCACATTCTCTAACTATAGGGCTAGATAGATGTTTCGACCTAACAATGCCTAATAATATTTTTATTGATGAGCTTAAAGAACACATTAATAAAATTATTGATGCTGATATTTTAATCTCTCTTCTTATTGTCGGATCAAATAAAGACGACATCCCAACATTGGATAGTATCGCCAAATATAAAGCCTCTACCATGGACTGGATCTTTGATGAATAAAATACTTTTTAATCTAAAATTAATAAATGTACTTCAATTATTGTGGGCTACAAACCAAGTAGCCTATAGATATTAACGGCTAAATATCCAAACAGAGTACTTAGCCTACAGAATCTGGTGCTATTAGATTATTTTTTAGTCATTTCAGCCCACAAAATATGGCGTCCTTAATATATATAACCATATCCCATTCAATCACTACTTAACTCAAGACAATGCTTTGGCAATGAACCAACTAAAAAATATCCTAGTAAAAATCATCGCATCAACACAAACAGATAAATTTAAAAAAATTAGTACTATTATCTTTAAAACCATCTATGTGTTAACGGTACTAAATTTATTAAATAACCACCCCATCATTGGATGGATACTATTTTATTTTCCAGTTTTTTACTATTTAATTTTTCGATACAAAGCCATTGATATATTAAAACAAAGGTTAATTCCGATTTTATTAACAACAGGGGCTTTTTTCTATATCGGAAATGTCTATGCTGAAAAGATTTTGAATTCTGAGTTTCAAATTATGACTGAATACTTAAAGCATTCAACAATAGTGCTAGGAACCATGTATGCGACTATTTTCTTTATGTTTTGCCTTTTGCTTTATTACACATCAATTTTATTATTTGTTTTTCTTAGAAACTATTTATTTACATTCCTACAAGACAATATCCAGATACACGAAAATTTAGCCAAATCAAATTACATCAGCAAAACAAAATGGGGTCGTGTAATTAATAGATATAAGACAAAACACTTATTTGTGCCATTTATAATAATATTTGCTGGATTTATTACTTTCAATCACTTGAGGGATGGATTAAAAGCTATAACGCCCAATGTATTACTCTTTGATGCTTATAGTTACTCTATTTGCAACTCATCAACAGAAGATCATTATCTCTATATACGTAAAAATGAAGATCAGTGCTATAGAGTAGAATCAGTATTTCCGCTGAAGTATACACAACAAGATATTAAAAAAAATTGATGTGATACTCAAAAGCTGAGTTATTAGATGCTATAAAAAAGAAAGATCATCTCAACTGAAAATGATTTTCATCATATAAAATATTGGAAAACTAAATTAAAGTAACAAGCTGATTTATAATAAATAAAATCCGATATTAACGATACTTTTCAGAGCCTATATACCGAGTACAATCACACACAAAAAAATTATAGTGTAGACAATAATGAGGGTACAGATAAGGGTATAGGGACTCACAAAAAGACAAAAGCTCTTGATTCACAAGAGCTTTTCAGTGTTGTTTGGCGGAAGCAGCAGGAATCGAACCTACCTCAGCCGATAGGCTGACAACGGTGTTGAAGACCGCGGAGCCCCCAGGACCCATTTACTTCCGCGTGTACTATAACATTCACCATAACAATTCACAAATTTCTCATTGCAGATTGATTCAGCGCCCTTTCTCATGATTTTTCAACTATAATTAACACAATATTGTCATTAGAAAAATAGGCGAAAACTGTGCAATTATCGAACATCATTCAAGTGGGCAAACTGTTAGATCGCCCTGAGTTTGCAACTTATATCACAATATTGGGGCGACCAATTGTGAGCGAAATTATTCGTTCAACTATTGATCAATACAAAAACCAGA
Organism: Wohlfahrtiimonas larvae; assembly: GCF_002006755.1. GTDB lineage: Bacteria > Pseudomonadota > Gammaproteobacteria > Cardiobacteriales > Wohlfahrtiimonadaceae > Wohlfahrtiimonas > Wohlfahrtiimonas larvae. Next base: position 10,668 of record NZ_MVDO01000095.1, read on the forward strand.
TCATGGAAACTCAACACAGCGTTGATTTAGATGAATTAACATCACAAATCACTCAGCAACTCCATTTTGTGATGTATGAAAAAACTCAGCCAGTGATCAATGGCACAGGGATTTTAGTCCATACAAACCTTGGTCGCTCCCCTATTCATCAAGATATTTGGGATCAGGCTGGCGAAACAGTTTGCCGTTATTCTAATTTAGAATTTAGCTTAATTGATGGTAAACGAGGTAATCGCATGGGCATGCTTAATCGCGTGATTCGTGCTTATTTTGGTGCTGAAGATAATATTATCGTCAATAACAATGCCGCAGCCGTACATTTGATCTTAAAAACTTTTGCCATTGGTAAAGAAGTAATTATATCGCGCAGCGAGCAAGTGCAAATTGGCGGCGGCTTTCGCATTCCTGATATCTTAGAAGAATCAGGCGCGATTATGAAAGAAATTGGTACAACCAATATCACAACTTTAGATGACTATTTAAATGCCATCACAGAAAATACAGCAATGGTTCTGTTGGTGCATCAATCTAATTACTTTATTGAAGGATTCACAGAACAAGTTGATCCAAAAGAACTCAGAAAACATTTACCTGAGCATGTGATGCTCGTTGTGGATCAAGGCTCAGGCAATCAATCGCCGTTACTGCGTGATGAAACAACTGTGAGCTACTATGAAAAATTAGGTGCAGATATCATCTCTTTTTCTGGCGATAAAATGATGGGGGGCCCACAGTCAGGCATCATCATTGGTAAACAAGAATATATTCAAAAAATCAAAAAACATCCAATGATGCGCGTATTCCGCCCTGGTAAAGAAACTTATGCATTATTAGAAACACTATTAATCACACAGATGAATGATAAGAATAGCACTGTGAATCGTACAGAATGGGCTTTAAAGCAACCATTAAGTTGGCATAAATCACTCGCTGAAGAATTGGCTCAAAAAATTGGCCACAATGTTAAAGTGATCAAGTCTGAGTTCTTGGTGGGCGGTGGCACAACACCAAAAGCCAAATACCCAACATATGCTTTAGAAATTCAATCCAAACAATCTGCGGATGATCTATTAACTTTCCTTCGAGAGCAGCCAACAGCAATCATTGGTGTGATTCATCAAGGCAAAGTTTTGATTTACCCAATCTCCCTTCTCTCTTCTGAATATGATTATGTTGCTCAAGTTTTAGCTGAGCTAAAGGATGCACAATGAATGCAGTTATCGGCACCGCTGGTCACGTTGACCATGGTAAATCTTCACTCATTCATACATTAACTGGCATTAATCCTTCTCGTTTACCGCAAGAATTGGAGCGTGCAATGACCATTGATCTGGGGTTTGCACACTTTACATCACCACGCGGTGATAAAATTGGCATCATCGATGTGCCTGGGCATGAGCGCTTCATTCGTAATATGGTGAGTGCGGTTTGGGGCTTGGATTTAGTTTTATTTGTGGTTGCAGCAGATGAAGGATGGGCACCATTATCTATGGAACACTTACGCATCATCACCGCGCTGGGTAAACACGAATGTATTCTCGTTTTAACCAAATGTGATTTGGTGGATAAAATACAATTACAGCTAGTTGAAGATGAAGCGCTAGAGCACTTTTTAGATACAATGGGCACACTGCCTGATGTAGTGCATGTGAGCGCGCATACAGGGCAAAATATAGAGCAACTCAAACAAATCATTGTAGAGAAAACTCAAAATCTACCAGAGCGCGATGAACTAGATTATGGTGCACATATTTATGTGGATCGTGTATTTTCCGTCAATGGGATTGGTACGACAATCACAGGCACCTTGCGCGGCGCTGAGATCAAAGAAAACGATACATTAACATTATTCCCCGGCAATCAGCCTGTTAAAGTACGATCACTACAGCGTTATCATAGCCAAGTGGATATTGCAGAGCCTTATTCCCGTACAGCTGTTGGTTTGAAACAAGTGAATAAAAAATCCGTGAGCCGCGGTAGTTGCTTGGTTGCTAATCCTGATGCAATCACTATGAGCACTGATTGGGTTGTGCAATTAGATCCGCAATTCAGTAGTATGCTGAAAAAACAAGGTGTTGTGGAAATTGCCTTAGGCACATCACACACGCAAGCCAAATGCTTTGTTTATGCAGATGGCCAATTGGCAAGATTACAATTAAATGAAGCCATTCCTGCATTCTGGGGACAACCCATGCTCATTATCCAACATGGTGGCAGCCGGATCATTGGCTCAGGTAAAGTTGCATGGTTACATCCTTTGAATCCTAAATTGCGAAACCTATTACAAGAAGCTTTAACAACCATCAATATCAAAAGTGCGGATTTAGAATCTAAAATCGCCTTAGAAATTCAACTGAATGGTTACACTTTGCGCCATGCGGGTATTAAACAACCTGATGATTCAGAAGTTTTGGGCGCTTGGTGGATTTTGCCAAAAGCTAAACAAAAACTACATGATGCGTGCGCCAATGTATTAAATAACGCCATCAGCGCAATGACAACCGAAGACATTGCAAAAAGCATTCAGCATCCGCTCACTTTGACAGAAGCAATGATTGATCAAGGCTGTGCAAGCAACGAATGGCAAAAAATCAAAGGTGGCATTGTCAATTCATTCAATCTTTCGAGTGATGCTCTGCCTGATAATCTCCAAAATCTATATGATGACATTAAAGCTTGCGGCATTTCGGGCTTTGAAGCAGGAAAATCACGCATTGTTGGCATCAAAAGATTACTGCGTGCATTGACAGAAAAAGACCTCATTGTGCCCACAGAAGATGATATCTTCTTCGCCCTAGATGTTTATAACGAGATCGTGAAACAGATTATGATCAACCGTAAAATCGGTGAATTATTTACGATTGCAGATGCAAGAGAACGCATCGAATTATCCCGAAAGCAATTCATTCCATTATTGAATCGCATGGAAAAAGATGGCTGGGTGAAACGCATCGAAAACGATCGTGAAGTTTGCAAAGAATATATCGAACATTAAAGGAGTTCAAATGATTGAAGTTTATGGCATTCCCAATTGTGACACTGTGAAAAAAGCACGCGTTTGGCTTACTGATAATAATATTGAATTTACATTTCAAGATTTCAAAAAAATCACAGTAGAAACAGCAACCATTCAAAATTGGATCGATGCTTTTGGCTTAGACGTTGTCATCAATAAACGTGGCACAACATGGCGTAAATTATCCGATGACGAAAAAGCATTGTGTGAATCAGCAGATACAGTAATTCCATTAATTCTAAGCAATCTCAGCATGGTTAAGCGCCCTATTTTAGTGCAAGATGGCAAAGCCGTTTTGATTGGCTTTAAAGCGGAAGATTGGGCAAAGTATTTTCAATAATCTATAAAAATTCACACATAAAAATAAAAGCCAATTCATTAATCAATGATTTATCTAAATATCTCGCCCTGTGGGCGAGATATTAATGCCATGATTAAATCTTATCTATTAATTACTGTTCATCTTTTGGAAAGATTAAGTTCAAGATAATTGCTGTAAAACCACCTGCCGCAATTCCTGATGAGAATAGTGTTCTAATCATATCGGGTGCAAATTGTAAAATCATCGGTTGCTGAGAAACCCCCATACCCACAGCTAAAGATAATGCCATAATCATAATCGCACGGCGATTCAATGCTTCACGAGAAACAATACGCACACCAGAAGCTGCAATCGTACCAAACATCACCAATGTTGCACCACCCAAAACAGGCTCAGGAATACGTTGAACAAACTGCGCAACCGCTGGGAATAAGCCCAATAAAATCAACATACCTGCAACAACATAGCCAACGTAACGGCTTGCAACACCTGTTAATTGAATCACCCCATTATTTTGCCCAAAGCATGAATTTGGGAATGTATTGAATACCGCAGAAACCATTGAGTTTAATCCATTAGCTAAAACACCACCTTTCAAACGCTTCATGTACAAAGGACCTTCCACAGGTTGATCTGATACATCTGATGTTGCCGTAATGTCACCGATTGTTTCTAGCGATGTCACCATAAAAATCAAGATTAATGGTAGTAATAGATTCCAATCAAACGATAAGCCATAATAAAAAGGTTCGGGAATTGCAACCGTTGGCACTTCTTCCAGTACTTTATTTGGCAACATATCAGTTGCCCATGCAACGATATAACCTACAGCCATTGCAATAACTAATGATGCAATGCGTAAATAAGGATTTTTCTGACGATTCAATAAGATGATCACAGCTAACACAGATGCTGCTAATAATAAATATTTTGGTGAGCCAAATGTATTATCAGCCAAAGCATCATAACCACCACCAATAGAAGTTAAGCCCACTTGGATCAATGATAAACCAATGATCATCACCACAATCCCCGAAACTAATGGTGTAATGATACGGCGTGCTAAATGTAATGTGCGGGAAAGAATCACTTCTGTCATTGCTGCAACTAATAATGTACCAAATAATGCAGCCATCATTGCGTTATCATCTAATCCACCAGTTTTTAATGCTGTGCCACCCATGATCAAAGGTGCAACAAAATTAAAACTCGTCCCCTGAATAGACAAAAGACCAGATCCAACTGGTCCCCATGCACGAATTTGTATTAATGATGCAACACCCGATGCAAATAAAGACATACTAATGATGCGTTGAGTATCATGTGCAGATAAACCCAAAGCTTGACAAATAATCATAGCAGGCGTAATCACTGCTACAAACATCGCTAGAAGATGCTGAAAAGCTGCAAAAATGGTTTGGGGTAATGGTGGTTTATCTTCTAAACCATAAATTAGATCACTCTTGACAGCCTGCTCTGACATTTTGGGATTCTCCTGATCGCAAAATGCGCATTGTAATCTTGATAGAAAAAAAGGCAAGCAGATATTTATTGATATAATAAAAACAAATAAAAAAGGCTAGATTTTCATCTAGCCTTTCTATTATGGTGGGTAGTGAGGGGATCGAACCCCCGACCCTCGCCTTGTAAGGGCGATGCTCTACCAGCTGAGCTAACTACCCGAGTAGATGCGTATAATACTGAATGGTTCTGATCATGTCAATCTCTTTCAATGATCATTTTTTTACCAATCAGCTTGCTCACGACTTAAGCAATAAATACTAGATTTCTCTAGTCTTTCGATATGGTGGGTAGTGAGGGGATCGAACCCCCGACCCTCGCCTTGTAAGGGCGATGCTCTACCAGCTGAGCTAACTACCCGAAAGAGGAACGTATAATAACGAAAGAATAATATGCTGTCAATTTTATATTTGCTTAATTTTTAACCATTAAGCTCCACTACCTACCAAAGCTGATTTTAAAATATGAAGCTTGATCTTCCCCATTACATGCATTTCACATGGCCGACATTTGAATTCCAAACGAATTTCTTCTTCTTGATGTATCAAAACCATCGGCTCTGCACGCACTTGCCCTTGAACACCTTTTACGCCCTTGGCTTGCTTTGGGCATAAATTATACGCAAATCGTAAGCAATGCTTTGTGATCATCACAGGCACTTCACCTTTTTCTTGATGCGCCTCATATGCAGGCTCAATCAATTTAACGCCATGTTCTTCATAAAATTCACGCGCTTTATGATTATAAACATTCTCTAAATAAGTTATATGCTCAGAAGGATATTTGGCTTTCTCCTCACCTTCATATAAACGTACGCCACGCTCATTACTGTCAATATAAGCTAAACGCAACTGTTCAATAGCATCACGACGAATTTGATTCAATAAGCTCTTTGGCATGAATGGTGCTATTTTAACATTCACTGTCACACTTTTGGCTTCAAAAATTGTTTCGCCCAATTTCTGCAAACCTTCTTCTAAACCTTGCAATGTTTTTTCAACATTCTTCGCAGCTTCAAATTCACCTTCAATTGGATAAGTCACAGCCAAACCATCTTCACCAATCATCACCAAATCATATTTGCCATCAGTTTCTTGGAAAATGATATCAATGCCAATCTTACGGCTCGATGATTCGCGTGCTAATAATTTTTGCCATGCTGTGTCTGCATTGCGATACAACACCTGCCCTACTTTAACTTTTTCAATGTTCTCTGGTGCTTCTTCATGCCAATAAACTAGATAATGCTTATCACCAATCTCTTTCACTTCACTTGCACGAAAGCCAATAACTTCACGCTTAATCAGTACATTTAAACCATCACCATTCGCTAAAGGCTCTGATGTTTTAACTTCTAAGTGGTTACCACCAAATTTTAAAACTTCACCCACTTCAACACCACGAAATTTTGGTGAGTCAAATGCGCCAATGTCATCTTTACGAGCATTCACAAAATAATCTGTCGAACCACGATTGAAGGTTTTATCAGGATTAGGAATGAAATGATGAACTGTTGTACCGAGTGAACTGCGAGAGTAATCAGGATTCACATCTAAGAATTGATCCAACATTTGACGATAATGCGCCGTGATATTCTTTGAATATGCCATATCTTTATAGCGCCCTTCGATCTTGAAGGATTGCACGCCAGCTTCCACTAAAGCGCCCAAGTTTTCTGTTTGGTTATTATCCTTCATGGACAATAAGTGCTTATCAAAGGCAACCACTCGCCCTTCTTTATCTTTTAACGTATAAGGTAAACGGCAAGCCTGTGAGCAATCACCACGGTTTGCACTTCGGCCTGTATCTGCATGGGAAATATAACATTGCCCTGAAAATGCCACACACAAAGCACCATGAATGAAGAATTCTAAGGGCGTATCCACAGATTCATTGATCGCTTTAATCTCTTTCAATGATAATTCACGTGCCAATACTAATTGTGAGAAACCTACTTTCGATAAGAATTTTGCACGATCCAAAGTACGGATATCCGTTTGCGTAGAAGCATGCAATTCAATGGGTGGAATGTCCATTTTGAGAACACCCATATCCTGTACGATCAAAGCATCAACGCCTGCATCATACAATTCATGAATTAATTTACGGCCTTTTTCCAATTCATCATCATGCAAAATCGTATTGAATGTCACAAAAATTTTCGCATGATACTGCGATGCAAAATCTACCAATTTCGCAATATCCGAAACACTATTATCCGCATTGTAACGTGCACCAAAACTTGGGCCACCTAAATATACTGCATCTGCACCATGCAAAATTGCCTCGCGCCCGATCTCAATGTCGCGCGCAGGACTTAAAAGTTCTAATTGATTATGTTTTAACATTTCTACAAATCTATAAAATTACTTAAGCGTTTTATCCATTTTCTTCTTGATCTGAAAGCCCACAAATGTGATAGCTAGCCAAGCAGGAATCACAAAAACAGCAGGTTTAAAACTTCCCAACTGTGTCATTGCACCTACAACAATCAATAAGAAGATTAAACAAAAATAGTTCACATAAGGGAAAAATGGGGTTTTAAATTTAAATTGTTCACCTAAATGGGCTTTTCTAAAACGTAAATGCATGATAATAATTAAGCCCCAAGTGATCACAGCTGCCGCAATTGCAACTGACATTACAATCATAAATGCACCATTGGGCACTAAAAGATTAATAACAACCGCAATCAATGTAATCGCTGATGAGAATAAAATTGCTGCATAAGGCACACTATTTTTACTCAATTTCAAAAATACTTTAGGTGCATGATTTTGTTCAGCCAAACCATACAACATACGTCCATTACTATAAATGCCACTATTATAAACTGAAATTGCAGCTGTTAAGATAATGAAGTTTAGAATTCCTGCAACATGCGATAGCCCCAATTGCTCAAATACTAATACAAATGGACTGATACCAGCTTTAATACCCGTCCACGGTACTAAGATCAACATAATCACAATTGAGCCGATATAAAATAATAAAATTCTCCACATCACTTGTTTAATGGCTATTGGAATCGTTTTTTCAGGATTATCTGTTTCCGCTGCTGCAACCGCAATCATTTCTGTTCCCCCAAATGAGAACATTACAATCACTAACGAAACCCAAACACCCCAAGCACCATTTGGAAAAATATTGCTCAATCCACCATCGCCATAATCCCACAGATTAGAAATTTTCACAGCGGATGATTCCATAAATAGGCCTTTACCCACTAAATAAATGCCAAAAACAATCATACCAACAACTGCCAAAACCTTGACCAAAGCTAACCAAAACTCTGTTTCGCCAAAAAACTTCACGCTAGCAAGATTAATAGATGTGATGATAATAATTGTAGCAAGTACCGATGCCCACATTGGAAAATGAGGGAACCACTTAGCGATATATACTCCAATTGCTGACAATTCTGCCATACTCACTAAAATATATAAAAGCCAATAATTCCAACCTGCAAGAAATCCTGCATATTCGCCGCAATATTTATTCGCAAAATAACTGAATGCACCAGAAACAGGTTCTTCTGTCGCCATTTCTCCGATCATACGCATGATCATATAGATCACAAAACCACCTAACAAGTACCCCAAGATTAAACCTGGCCCTGCCAATGGTATTGACTCTGCTGTACCATAAAATAAACCTGTACCAATACAGCCACCCAAGGCTATCATTTGGATATGTCTATTTTTTAAATTGCGCTTCAGTGCTTGTTTATTTTCCATGATTCATTTTTTTGAGTAATAAAGTAGCCATGATAAGTCATCTAAAAAGAATTACAAAGAGGCTGAAAGTATTAAATAAAAAAAGCCTCTGTAAAACAGAGGCTATACAAGTTTAATATTATTATGCAAAATCTAACGTAGGAGGCACAGCTTCCGCATTAGGTGTATTACCACCGTCATCTTTCGACTTTGTATTCAACGATGAATCACTTAGTTCACGATCATTCATAATATCATCAACTTGCTGAGCATCGATTGTTTCTACATCTAATAATACTTTGGCCATTCTATGTAGGCGATCAATATCATCTTCTAGAACCTTTTTAGCTCTTGCATAGTTAGATTCAACAATACGACGAGTTTCTTCATCAATCAATTGTGCTGTCTCGTTAGAAATAATTTCTTGACGAGAACCTCGACCACCAATACCACCATCGCCTTCGCCAAAGAACAAGAAACCAACTTTGTCAGATAAGCCCCACTTAGTGACCATCTTACGAGCCATATCAGTTGAGTGTTGAATATCACTCATTGCGCCTGTTGTAACCTTGTCATAGCCAAAGATAATTTCCTCAGCAATACGACCACCAAATACCATAGCCATTTTATTATTGAGCCATTCACGAGAATTGCTCACGCTATCATTTTCAGGCAAAGTCCAAGTCACACCCAAAGCTCGACCACGCGGGATAATAGTTACCTTATACACTGGATCTGATTTCAAACGATAAGCCACGATTGCATGACCCGCTTCATGATAAGCAGTCAGTTTCATTTCATCTGCTGTCATCATAAGAGAACGACGCTCTGCTCCCATATAAATCTTATCTTTGGCATTTTCCATATCATCCATGCCAACTTCATTTTTATTTTCGCGAGCTGCAAATAAAGCACCTTCATTAACAAGATTGGCTAAATCCGCACCTGAAAAGCCTGGTGTACCCTTGGCTAAACTCAAAATATCAACATCAGCTGCAATCGGTACTTTACGTAAATGCACCTTTAAAATTGCTTCACGACCTTTAATATCTGGTAATGGTACAGTTACCTGACGGTCAAAACGACCTGGACGTAATAACGCAGGGTCTAACACATCCACACGGTTAGTTGCTGCAATAATAATGATACCTGAGTTATCACCGAAACCATCCATTTCAACCAACATTTGGTTCAATGTTTGTTCACGTTCATCATGACCACCACCTAAGCCTGAACCACGGTGACGACCAACAGCATCGATTTCATCAATGAAAATAATGCAAGGAGCATGCTTTTTAGCTTGTTCAAACATATCTCGAACACGAGCAGCACCAACACCCACAAACATTTCCATAAAATCAGAACCTGAGATCGTAAAGAAAGGTACGCCAGCTTCACCTGCAATGGCTTTCGCCAATAATGTTTTACCTGTACCTGGTGGGCCTACCATTAAAATACCTTTAGGCATTTTCCCACCTAAACGTTGAAACTTTGAAGGATCTCTTAAAAAATCAACAACTTCACCAACCTCTTGTTTAGCTTCATCTGCACCTGCAACATCAGAAAAACGTGTTTTCACTTCATCTGCTGACAACATACGTGCTTTAGACTTACCAAAACTCATGGGATTTTTACCGCCACCACCTGACTGGCGCATCATAAACATGATTAAACCAAATAAGATTAGAATCGGTAATAAATTTAAAATGATTGATAATAAAATACCGCGACCACGCATCTCCTTACCAATAATCGTAACATTCTTGTCGCGTAAGGTATCAATCAACATACCATTACTAGTTTCTGGATTATAAGTTGTAAAACGCTGGCCACTACTATAGGTACCATTAATTTCAGGCCCAGCAATTGTTACTTCCTTAACACGCCCATCATTAATGGCATTTAAGAATTCTGAATAAGCAAGTCCCTGTCCTGGGGAACTGCCAAAGTTTTGAAATACTAGCAGTACACCCAGTACCGCAACGATCAAAACAATGATATCTCTTCCGTTATATTTCAAAAGATTAACCTCTATACTAAGTTAAAAAATTGTCGTTCATGAGAATAAATTTCAAACTGCAACTATACCGAATATCTTTAATTTAGTCATCATTCATACATGGATGGAGGCAAAATTATCGAATTCAATGGCTGCGGTGCAATTATTCTGACTTACCTTTAAAACCACGAGCTAATAAATAAATTTCCGCACTTCTTGCTCGTGATGCTTTTGGTTTTCTTGTGACGACTTTATCAAAGTTTGCACGCAATAACTTTAAATACTCTTCAAAGCCTTCACCTTGGAAAATCTTCATTAAAAAATCTCCACCTGGCTTTAAATGATGAATCGAAAAATCAAAAGCTAATTCTAATAAATACATCATACGTGGCTGATCAACACCCTTCACACCACTGGTATTCGGTGCCATATCTGAAATCACAATATCAATTTTGCGACCATCTAATAAAGCCTCTAATTCATTTAAAACAGATTCTTCACGAAAATCACCTGTAATGATATCTACCCCCGCAATTGCACTCATGGGTAAAATATCTAAAGCAAACACTTTGCCATTATGTCCCACTTTATGCATTGCATATTGTGACCAGCTACCCGGTGCTGCACCTAAATCTACCACTGTCATACCTAACTTGAACAATAAATCTTTTTCATCCATCTCAGATATTTTATAAATCGCTCGTGAACGCCAGCCTTCTTTACGTGCACGCAACACATATTCATCATCATGATGCTCTTTTAACCAACGAGAACTACTCGGTGTACGTTTTTTTCCCATACTTTAAATCACTTTTAATATTGCAATTGGGCGCAATCCCAGAGCATTTTTATCTCATCTATTGATAAGGCTCGAAACTCACCCGGTTGTAAATCATAGCCCAACTTTAATGGGCCATACTGAATTCTTTGAAGATAAGTTACATATAAATTAACTGCTAAAAACATTTTTTTGACCTGATGAAACTTACCTTCTGTAATTGTTACCCGCGCCTCACTTTCATTTTGATTCGCATCAATAATCTCTAGTTTAGCAGGTGCACAATAAATTCCACCATAAAACTCAATACCGCGTGCAAATTGTTCAACTTCATTTGCAGTTAATAAGCCATTCACTTTAACACGATACACTTTTTCCACTTTATATTTTGGTAATGGCAAACGAAAACTCAACTGCCCATTATCTGTCAATAACAACAACCCCTCTGTATTTCTATCTAATCTACCTATCGGCCAAATTTTCTCAGAAAATTGATCACATACTGTTGGTAATTTTTTATCTTCTGTAGCTGAAATTAATCCTTTTGGCTTATTCATCATATAATATGAGTGTCGTATTAATTGACATGGTTCATCATATATCATTAGCTGATGCAACCATCCATCAATTTCTATCGCCTCATCTGTCACAATTTGGTCATTCAAACGAATGGCATTTGACCTTATTAATCGGCGCATACTATTTTTAGACAGCTTTTTCTCAAATAATAAATATTGATAAAGGCGCATTAATGCTTTTTCTTTTGTTCTGAGACTAAGATAAATGAACGTGCACGCGCCATTAAAAATCCTGCACTCACGACACCATAAAAAAACAATAGAATAAATTCATCTCGTTTAGACAACGAAAAGAATGGTAAAATGATCACTAGGATTATACCCGCAATCACAAACATTAAAGCCAACATTCTTAAACTTAAGAAAAGCTGGTGAATTCTTCGTGGTTGCGCTAAGCTTGCCTCCACTTTTTTTTGATTAGGATCGTTATTCATGACTCAAATGAAATTAACAAAAGAACATATACATGCTTTAAAAGGCCTCGCTCATTCCATGAAACCTGTATTGATTATGGGTGAAAAAGGTGTGACTGAATCTTTTTTAGCAGAAGCAGAACGTGCTATAGAATATCACGAATTGATCAAAATCCGTATTGCGGGTGATGATCGTGAAACAAAAAAAGAAATTGCTGCTGAAATCTCTTCTGCATTAAATGCAAACATGATTCAGCACATTGGTAATGTAATTACACTATTTAAGCGCAATCACGAAGCACCAAAAATTTTCTTTTCAAACAAGTAACAACTACAATGTCCAATAAAATATTGCACAAACTTACTACAATAAGTAGTACAGTTTATGCAATATTTTAAACCCAATCAAAACCTCTTTTTGGCTTTAATAAAATACATAAAAATAAAACTTAAAATTTTAAATCCATCACGAAATGTATTCAATTTAGATTGGCTCTTTACAGGACGGTTTCTATAATTAACCGCGACTTCTTTAATCAAAAATTTATGATGCAATGCGTACATTGTTATTTCCGTTTCAACTTGAAAATAATTTGATGTTAGCTTTAGATTTCCAACAAAATCTTTGCTCAACACTCTATAGCCAGACATAACATCATCTACTTGAGTACTATAAATTTGATTAATCATAAACTTTACCAAACGATTACCAAAACCATGAAATTTTCTTGTATTTTCCTTATCGTATGAGCCATCTATAAAACGATTACCAACACTCATGTCACACTCTTGATTCATCACAGGCTCTATTAAATACATACAATCTTGAGCAGGATAAGTATCATCACCATCAACAATTAAATAGCAATCAGCCGTAATATCTAAAAACATTTGCCTTAAAACATTCCCTTTCCCACGCTCTTCACATAAATGCACAATCGCACCTGCATCTTGAGCCAATTGGTATGTTTTGTCCGTTGAATTATTATCATAAACGTAGATATCTGCATCAGGCAGTTCTTTTTTAAAATCTTGAACAACTTTAGCAACGGTTTGCTCTTCATTTAAACAAGGAATCAATACAGCTATTTTCATTGAATATCCTCCCTATAATTAGGGATTTTATTAATGAATAACATGATGGGTAAACTAAATAACACACTAAAAATATATCTGAAATCAGGGGCAGGTGCTGATATAAATAGTGTTAATAAATTGATTAACAAAGGAACACATATGATAACTTGTCGTTTAGCAATACTAGCACTCAATACAAACAAAAATACCAATGTGACGATACCACCATTTGCAAAAATGGAAGCATTATCAAATACATACTGCAAAGCATATGTATAATAGGGTTTTAAAATATTATTTTTTATATCATGTTGGTAAATGCCTTCCTTAATTTTAGTCACTTTTTCAATATATTGATCTTTCGTCAATGGCACTGTTAAATTTGTAGGGTATAAAAAAACATATTGATATTTCTTATAAGCCAAGTCCGCATCTTTTTTGACCTTAAAATAATCTAATCCATATAACCACCTGTCCCCTGTTTCTAAAACTGTATTGATATACCCTACTCGTAATCTCACTTCATCAGTTTTATTACGGCATGATTGATTAATTTCGTGACGATAACGATTGATTAACCACAAAGGAGAAGTCTGTTTAAAATATGCTCTAATATACTCCCAGGGATATTCATTCCATAATCTATACCAATTTTTGAAAAACTTAAATTTACCACCCTCCTCTAAATATTGATAATTAAAATGGCGATTAAACTTAATGAAATCTACGTTAATAGGACAATAGTGTTTCCAATTATTAGAAGGCAATAATACATTAAAATAAGTATCAACTGATTCATTCTTAATATTACGAGGCCCATTATAAACACCCGCAACTTGCTGTAAGGGAATTGCTAAAGCTTCTACAAAATTAGTATCCAAAACATGATATTTTTTCTTAATATAGAAATGAGTTGAAAAATGTAATCCGAAAATACACATACTAATGATGAACAATCTTAATTTATATTTTGAACTGAGTATGATTAAGACTATAAAGGTACCAATACCAACAAATATCCCATTACTCCTTAAATTAAGGACTAATAATGTTACAATCATCAGAGTAATAATATTATTGATGGATAATAAATACTCACTTTGAGATCTATAGATCTTATAAATCACCAAACTAAACCATAACAGACTAATAGAATAAGGGATATCCTTCCATAAAGTCATTAAATACAAGCCATTAATAGGATATAAGGCATAAAATAATATAATAACAATGATGTATATTCGAGGCATTCCCCACTTCATGAACTTATACAGAATGTAACAAACCAGTGAGGATGCAATAATAATTGTGATACCAAAATACACAGCAATATTGCTCGATATTTGAATATTGAGCCAAATTAGTGCGGTGTGAAAAATAGGATGATGTGAACCTAAAGGAGCAAGTGCATGTGCTTGTGCAAACTGATAATACGAATCATTATTTAATATACCTGGGTAAAAGGCATAAAAATAACTCAACCAAACAATTGTCAATAATCCCCATAAAATAACGCTGGCCTTAAGTGGGGAATACGAACCTTTATGTCTTTCAAAAGGGGTAATTAAAAAATTAATCACATAGAAGACAATAATACTAAAATATATGATTGATATGACTAATCTTTGCACCTCAAAAAATTTGGTTAAACCTACTGGCACAGTACTGATACCAATAAAAATCCCTAACACTACTGAACAAATTATTATTTTATAATCACACTTTACAGTATTTTTAACAATATATGGCGTACAGCTTGTTAATAATGCGCCGATAACAATTGATACATATGCTTGTATCGATAAATCTGTAATATCAAAGTCATAAGATATCGCAAATGATAAAATCAGATACACATATAGGATAAAAAGAAAAACAGAAATAGCATTACCATACAATTTTTTTAAAAAAAATATCATCTATATAAATCCTTACGACAAATCCTCAATATAGAATAAATCTGTATCAACTTTCTGACAAAAGCCATTTGGATTTTTCATTAATTTCAATAAACTAAAAGTATAAGGAAAGAAATGCACATGAAAACTAAATGTATATTTGTATTCTCTCTCGCACGGAACAACGATAATTAATCGCTTAGCTGCCACCCTTCTTAATTCTGCAATAGCTTTATCTAAAGCTAGTACATGCTCTAGTGTATGTGCACATATGACGGTATCAAAACTATCATCATCAAAGGGCAAATTATAAATATCGCCTTGAACAATATTTGGATTAGAATTTACATCAGAAGTTTCAACAATATTAAAATCAACACCTGTTACGTTAATCTTATCCTTACCTATGCTATCAACAAGATAATTAATCAGATATTGCTTACCACAACCCACATCTAATATATTACGACCATCAATATTTTTCAGGATCAAGTCAATACTAGCTTGATTTAAATCGGTTTTTCTATTTAAGATATCATGCTTTAAAGATGTATATAAATCTTTAAAATCCTCTTCTGTCATTAAATATGAGCGTTGATGTAATGATAAATATTTATCCGCATCACTTTTAAAAAATAATCTAATAGCTATTTTAACAATAGGATCACGAAGAATTGGTGGCACTAAATTATCCAATACCCAATTAATTCTTCTAGTAAATTCTGGCGCCATCAAAAAACCTCCAACACTTATTGACTCATAATAGACACTGAAGCTTGTGATGTGGAATCCACACTAGATTGCTTAATCCCCACAGTTTTATAAATCACTGAAAAACAACGATTTTTCTGATAAATATTATGATAAACAGACGAAAATATCACTTTCCCTTTATCACTATCACATTGAACATTGCCCTTCCTAATCGGGATATAACGTCCAACTATGAGCTGCCAATAACCAGGATACCCTAGCAAAGATATTATATTTTTATGTCGTCCATATATGAATGAATTATTTTTAGCATTCACATTGAAAGAAGCTCTAAAAACAGGATTACCACCAAATGATAACGCATATTCATCACCAATCAGTGGCGATAAATCACTCAAAGCCATGGATAAACGAAATTTTTCATATGACCATTGCTCACCGATGATATTTCCTTGAATATTGCCGTATGCAATTAGTTGCATCGCGAATAACAGATAAAATATTCGATAAATAATCCCGCTATTCAAAAAACCAACCAAAGCACAAATCGTAATTAATACATTGAACCCCAACATATAACGGTCAGCGATGGGAAATTCTGATAAAAATATAGGAATACCGATAGAAGCTATTAAAACTATCGGTATAATAATCAATAAACAAATCATTGAAATTACTTTAAATTGATTCTCTTGGCATCGCAAAACGTTCAAAGAGAAAACTAACAATAAAAAAATAATATATAAACCGATATAGCCTTTAGCTACAAATGAATAGATAAATACTAAATATTTTTTAATATTTCTAATGACACCATTGAACAATTCAGGCAATGCTAAGGCCTCATTGGATATATGAGAAAACCTAGGGGTATAAATGCAAAATCGGAAAATTGCCACTGCAATGATATAAGCTAAAGTCGCAATACAAAATAATTTAACACATCTTTTAATATTGATTTGATCATAAAAATAGTTCTTAGCTGTAAGCATAATCACAACAACCCAATAAACGCCACTTGCAGACTGATAGGTTGTTAAAGTACCCAAAACACCAATAATAGAAATTATGAAAAATACCCTATGAGATCTATAAAATAAAAATGGGAAAATCGAGAACAAGACAGAAACGCTCA
>NZ_MVDO01000096.1 GCF_002006755.1 Wohlfahrtiimonas larvae
AATACTAAATATTTTTTAATATTTCTAATGACACCATTGAACAATTCAGGCAATGCTAAGGCCTCATTGGATATATGAGAAAACCTAGGGGTATAAATGCAAAATCGGAAAATTGCCACTGCAATGATATAAGCTAAAGTCGCAATACAAAATAATTTAACACATCTTTTAATATTGATTTGATCATAAAAATAGTTCTTAGCTGTAAGCATAATCACAACAACCCAATAAACGCCACTTGCAGACTGATAGGTTGTTAAAGTACCCAAAACACCAATAATAGAAATTATGAAAAATACCCTATGAGATCTATAAAATAAAAATGGGAAAATCGAGAACAAGACAGAAACGCTCATTGAAAATGAGCCATAAGAGAATAGAAGATTCCCATAAAAGAAGGGGGACATCCCAACGAATGCAGAAATAATTGCACTAAAAACAGTAATTTTTTCAATAAATAAACTATTTAAAATCAAACCTGAAAACGCCATCACAAAAATCGCTAAAACCTGCTCTAGCGGAGTATAATCATAGGCATGCCATTCTGGTATTGTAAAAATAACTGACAATAATTCAGCTGTGTATCGAGAAAAAACTGTATAACCTGTTGTGCCATAATTTTTGCGATAATGGTCATCCGCAAAATAAAAATCATCCAATCGCAATAGTGACAAATAGCATAAAGTGATGAATAATGCTGCTATCACAAAATAAATAAAATTTTGCTTAATAATACGTTCTATATGACTCACTCTCTTTTTACCTTTTCTTTAACTGTTATTTATCTTTATATTCACACTGTGAGGTGTTTATGAAACTGATTACACTTTGCTTTCCCATTTACAATGAAGAAGATAATATCACAAGACTCTATACTGAGATTTTGACTATTATCGCACCTTTACAAGAAAGTTATCAATTCAAACTATTATTCATCAACGATGGTAGCACAGACTCATCGCTCGAAATTATTCACACATTGCAATCATCCGACAATCGTGTGCAATACATAGATTTTTCTAGAAACTTTGGCAAGGATATCGCCTTAACTGCTGCCTTTGATCATGCAGAAGGCGATGCCATTATCATTATGGATGCAGATCTACAACACCCACCTGAACTAATTCCTCAGATGATAGCTGAATGGGAACAAGGATACCATGATGTCTATGGTCAAAGAATTGCCCGCCAACAAGAATCATTCGTCAGAATATATACATCTCGCATCTACTATAAGGTTCTGAATAAAATCTCCAAACACACCGTTTTACAAGGATCAGGGGATTTTCGTTTACTTGATCGTGTATGCATTACTGCTTTACAAAAAATGACTGAAACCCAAAGATATACTACAGGTATGTTCACGTGGATTGGTTATCGTAAAAAGGCGATTCCTTATACTGCACAACCTAGATTTGCTGGCACAAGTAAATGGCGGTGGCCCAACTTATTCTCTTTAGCTTTCAATGGCATATTGTCATATTCCATCATTCCTCTACGCATCGCATCCGCGATCGGTATTTTTACTGCACTGTTATCACTTTTATATATGATATATATCATTTGTACGACTTTATTTTTTGGTAATCCGATCCCTGGCTACCCAACCATCATTTGCTTAATCCTTTTCATTGGTGGCATACAATTATTAGCCATTGGCATTGTGGGTGAATATATCGATAAAATACATATTGAAGTCAAAAAGCGCCCTAATTATTTAATACAAACTATTACGATGGGCCCTAATACTCCATAATTTTCATATTACAAAAGATTAATATTTGCTTAAATTTATAAAAACCCAAATAAGTATTTATTAATAAGCCTATTGGTTTTTTTTCATTTAAAACAAAGGTATAATTCGAAATGTAATAATTAAAAATCTGTTATAGTTGGTATAGGCCATATTGCTGGTGTTGTTGGAGGCAGAGTTGTTACCTCAGGTGGATTTGGCCCCTGCCCATTTGCAGGCACTGCTGAAATTGCGCTAATTACACTATATGCATCTAAAACCTGTGCAATAATGGTAATTCTATATAGCAAATAACAGTTTCTACTTTTACATTCTTTATCCTGACCTAATTGTTGTGTTATAAAAAACACATTACCATCCCCTGAAAAAGCACCTTTAAAATCATCATCAATCAGATTCTCCCAACCAGGTTTATTTTCAGTCCCACCTCTCAAACCACCTGTTTCTCTCAAT
This sequence comes from Wohlfahrtiimonas larvae, assembly GCF_002006755.1. Taxonomy (GTDB): domain Bacteria; phylum Pseudomonadota; class Gammaproteobacteria; order Cardiobacteriales; family Wohlfahrtiimonadaceae; genus Wohlfahrtiimonas; species Wohlfahrtiimonas larvae. Next base: position 2,207 of record NZ_MVDO01000096.1, read on the forward strand.
TCAGTTAAAGCATCATTAATTGTCTTATCGGAAATTGGATCACATAAATCTTCTTTATTAACCAATACAGATTCACCTTGGTCATTAAGCACAGATGTACAAACGCTTCTTTGCTTATATTGAGCCGGATTATTCAAATTAGCTTCTAATTTATTCAATGCTAACATGGCTAAATCTTCAGCTTCTTGTTTAAATGTCACGTATTGAACACTCACAGTTGATGAGGCCGTTTGCTGATACAATCCGATACCTAAAATAGCAAAAACGATTAACATCATCAGCGTAATAAATAAGATAAAACCGTCTTCAAATTTTTTTAATAATTTCATTGTCATAGTTCTTTATTTAATTTTAAAATTAAATGCCATTCAGATCAATTACTACCGTGTAATCATTTTTTTTCGATGGGTCAATCATATCAATAATCCTAATTGTATTTTTATCCTCACCTTTTTCAATATCTTTCATCATAACATTTGCAGTTACTTTTAATTCATTCCAAGAACGATTATCAATAACATTATTAGGAGCAATATTAATACGCGCTGTAAAATCATCAATTAAAATAGGAATGGCCATATCTGAACCTAAATCACTTAAATCGGCTGTTGCTCGATTTTGTAATTTTACTAAACCCACAATTGCAATAGAAAAAATTCCCAAAGCAATTAAAAACTCTAGTAGAAATGAACCTTTTTGTTGTTTTATTGTCATTTTACCCTCTAATGATCTCGGCATATCTCTCTATTCTACCAAAAAATTGTCATATTGAATAACTAATACACCCTAAAATTTACTATCATCATTTCTCAATAATTCTCATTGCATTGTGTAAAATTGAGATGTTTCCCATAGGAAATACAATCAAATTTTAGATTTTCTAACCCAATATCATCCAATACTTTAATCATTTTTTGATTAATCTCATTAATGAACTGATCACAATTTTGATTGTCCGGCACAATCAATTGCTGAATATCATTCTCAAATGCCTCTAAAGCTGTCTGCCATATCCTTTCATGCGTTTTTTCATGCTGTTCAAGCATATTCAATTCATCTTCAAAAGCTTGACGAAGTTTTAAAGGGTAATTTCCCATTGCTAAACGAGGTAATGTCATTGTCCCATTCAATTTCATCTCAAAAACAGATGCATGACATTGTCCTTGTTCATGAACTAAAACCATCCTATCAACCGTTGTAGATGCTATATAATTACCAATAGTATGATGAGCATTTGAAACATCACTTAAATGTGATGCATGCATCATTGAGATGCGAATATTGTCGACGTCTAAGGGTACAACATCATAATACTCTTGCATTAAGTCAATCGTAACGCTATAAGTAAAAGGCGATGAAAATGCCACAAAAACCACAAGTAAAAATTTACGCATTCCAGTTACTATAATAAATTCTTCAACAACCCTTTTACTGCTGGATTTTTCTTCAGCTGTTTTTCAATTTCACCATCCAACTTATCTTGAATCTTTTCCTTCTGTTTATCCAGCTCTTTTTGTGCTTTCTCTTTGACGGCATTGGTTGCTAAATTTGCAATGACTTTACCCAATTGATCAGAATCTAAACGACATAATCCATCAGTCTTTTCTAAAGATCCTTCACAAATTAAAGGAATTGGGATACCTTGAAAACGCTCATTAATCTGACAAGCAGGATCTGAATTAATAGAATGATCACCTGTTAACACTGCATTTAAGCCATAATTAATCGTCATTCGATTCAAATTAATATCACCTTTACCATTAACAGCCAATCCTGGTACTAACATTTGGAAAGGATCATTAGTCACAACACCATTTCTGATGATGATTTTACCCGAAAGCTTTTGGAAATCTGTGTAAGTCCTATTAAATGTACCTGTCAAATTTTTCTGATTCAACAAAGCAATACCTTGGCACATTAACTTCTCATAATTCAAATTATTTACGCGGCCTTGCGCTAAATCAAAGTTAGCATCGCCATTCAAGTTCGCGATCACTTGATTCTGTAAACGCCCCGAAGTTGTCAAACTAAATTGGGCATTCAACATACCTTCAATATTAATATTTTTATGGTTTTGATTTAAACGAGATAATATAAACTCATTATTAATATAATCTTTTAAGGAAATTTGAGGCAGTACTTGAGTTAAATTAATTTTCTGAATTTTACCGTTGAAGTTTAATTTTGGTGTTTTCTGCCCTTTCAGTGCCCCACTAAAAGATAAACTGCCACCATATATATTAGTAGACAATTGATCTAACACAGCATCACCATTTTTCAACGATCCTTTGACTCTGTTATTAGCAAGTTGCAACTGATCGAGTGTCAATTGCTCCCATTGAATATCTGCAATAATATTAATATCTTTAGGCAATGTAGGAATCACCTCAGGATTCGTTGGTGCTTTTGTCTTAGGATGTGCTTGTGCCGTTTTCTGGTTTGAACTAACTCCCTGTTTTTTAGGTGGCAAATAGTGATTCACAACTAAGCGATCACCTTTTAATGCAATGGCGATCGTTGGCACTTTACCTAAAACAATAGCACCTGAACCATTAACTTTAGTATCATCAAACGCAATCTCAATTGGGTTCACATCAATATTTTGCAAATTACCTTTCACAGATAATTTGACTGATGCTTTTTGCAATGCAGTTTTTGATTCAAATTGTGGTAATTCGATCTTCAATTGATTCAACAAAGCTTTTAAATTAAAAGTATTGGTTGCAATATTACTCACAAAACTCAATTGATCGCCCGAATATTTTTCAGCCATCACATTGCCCATCAATGCTAGATCCCCCATCGATAGTTCTAGTTGATCAATATTGACTAACTCTTTTGTTAAATCAGCCTTAACGATACCTTTGACTTGCAAATTATTGATGGCAAAATCCTGAATTTCACCTTGGTTTTGAAGTGATAAATTAGAAAGTTGTAGTAATTGAGTCTTCAGATCCAGATCTAAAACTGTGGATAACTCTGTTAACAACTGAACATCATCCATTTTGATATTATTCTTGAGTTTTAAATCACGCAACTGTAAATGTTTTTGCTCGACATTGAAGTTAACAACTGAAGAGAAATCTATATTACCTTCCACTTTTGGGTTAAACAGCAAATAACTACTATTCAGTGATACTGATATTGGCTGATTCAACATCACCTCACCTGTTGTGATATTTAAATTTTTCAATGCCAATGCCTGATTTTGTACTGCATCTTTGTAAACAAAATTTGCATCTTTAACATTAATACTTTTCACATATAAACTTGGTGCTTTTTTAGATGAAGCGCTTGTTGATTGATCATCTTGTGATTCAACCTGATTTATTACCTCTTGACTGTTTTCAGGCAATACCCAATTGCTATTCCCATTAGCATCCTTAAGTAGTGTCACAGATAAGCCATCTAAAACAACATCATTAATGTTGAGTTCTCGATTAAACAAGCTTTTAAGTAAAATCGACGCCTGAGCAAGTTTAATATCCGCCAAGGGCACAGTCGGAGTATTAGGGCTTGCTACAGAAATATTTTGTACTTTTAAACCTAACCACGGATAAAAAGTCCATTCAATATCACCCTCTATTGTTAAAATAACATTGGCATTTTTCTGCACCAACTCAGTAATTTGCGGCTTGAATTGATTAGGGTTAATGAACATCACAATCCCACCAATTGCTAAAGCAATAATGACAACAACCGTGAGAATCAAATAAACAAAAACTTTAATTAATTTTTTCATGGCGATATCCGATAGATTCAATCATTAAGCTTTAGAATACAATAGTTTTTAATCTTGTGCTGTATCTAATACGTTTCGTTTACCAATATGATAAAAAAGTCCTAAAACCCCAAGACAGAAAAAACCACCAAAACAGATCATCAAAATAATAATAGAAACCTCATAATAGGCTAATACACCAAAGATTAGCATCATAACAATCATGACTAGATTTTCAGAAAAATTCTGTACAGCAACCGCTGTTCCTGCACTGTCAAATAACTTGCCACGCTCTTGCAACAATGCATTCATTGGGATGACAAAAATACCGCCACAAGCACCTATTAAAATTAAAAAACAATAAACGCTATAAATATTAGTCTGGAATGAAAAAATCATTGCAATAAGTCCCATGGCCAAACCGGCCCATAAGCATAATTTGAGATTTTTGATAGTGATAAACAATGATGCGATCAATGCACCGAATACAATACCTATGCTGACAATCGCGCTCAACATTGCAACCATTTCTGTTCCACCATCTAAGACAACGCGCACCCAATCATTCAGTAATAGGCGCAATGTTGCCGCTGCTCCCCAAAATAAGCTTGTACCCAAAATAGCAAAGCGAGCCTGTCGATCACATGCTAATTTAACCAAAATACTACCAAAACTTTTCAATAGTGCTTTAGGCGCGAAGTTATCTTTACGAATTGCCGGTATTTTAGGAATAAAAAGATTGAAAATTACAGCAACAGCATACATAACACCCGTGAATAAAAATGCCATCACAACATTGTTTTCTGCCAATAATCCGCCTAAATACGCACCTAATAAAATAGCAAAAATTGTAGAGCCTTCGACCATCCCATTGACTTTAACCAATAAACGCGTCGTCACTAATTCACCTAAAATACCAAATTTAGCTGGTGAATAAACAGCCGCACCAATCCCCACAATGGCATAACATATGAATGGGCTTGCACCAATAAACAATAATGCAACACCTAATAATTTCATACCATTACCGATCATTAATACACGCGATTTAGGTTGATTATCAGCAAATAACCCCACAACTGGCGCCAATAAAATGTATGAAATTAAAAAGCATGCTTGCAATAAATAGGTACTTTCTTTCAATGCACCTAATTTATCTAAAAGTTCCAATAAAGCGAAGAAGAGTGCGTTATCAGCTAATGCTGAGAAGAACTGCGCATTAACAACACTGATCACACCTTTATTGAATAATTTATCTGATGGCTCTCTATTCATGAATTACATTTCCTGTGCCATTTTAGTTAAAGTCACATAGTCAATTTTACCCGATCCTAACAATGGAATTTCTGATAAAACCCTTACATCTCTTGCCACCGCTAATTCTGGCATACCCAATGACTTTGCCATGGCAGAAATATCGCTACGCACGCTCTCTTTTTGAGTTGTGAACAAGACAATTGCTTCACCCTTACTGTCATCTTTACGAACAACCGCCGCATGATCATGTTCAGGATAAACTGCTTTGAATAGACGTTCTGTGGTTTCCAATGTCACCATTTCACCTGCAATTTTTGCAAAGCGTTTCACGCGTCCTTTAATTGCCATATAACCATCTTGATCAATCGCTACGACATCACCAGTATCGTACCAACCATTTTCACCACTGTATTCTGAAGGTACCAATTGCCCTGGGCGATCATAGAATAAATAACCTTTCATCACATTGTTACCTTTCACTATTAATTTACCGCCCTCTGTAATCCCCTCAATTATTTCTAATTCATAATCCATTCCAGGTAAAATGCGACCGATACTATGCTCACGATAACTCATTGGCACATTGATAGAAACAACCGGTGAACATTCTGTTGCACCATAACCTTCCAAAATTCGAATGCCAAACTTATCCATCCAAAGATCACGCACAGATTCTGATAAACGCTCTGCACCTGCAACGGTATAACGAAGTGTTGCAAAGTCATATGGATTGGCATATTTAGCATAATTTTGTAAGAACGTTGATGTACCAAATAATACAGTTGCCTGAATATCATAAACAATCTCTGGAATCACGCGATAATGTAATGGGGATGGATATAAAAATGTTTTACAACCTGCACGCAAAGGTAAAATAACGCCGGCTGTTAAACCAAATGCATGAAATATTGGTAAAGGCGTCATAAAGACATCTTTCGTTGTAAAATCTGCCACTGTACATAATTGCTCTACATTAGTTAATAAAGAACGATTAGTATGCACAACACCTTTTGGCTTACCTTCTGAACCCGATGTAAACAACACAACAGCCTCATCATCAGGGTTAGGTTTAGGTAAATATTTTTTAGGCATGAACTTAGCTTTCAATACCCATAACTTATCTTCATTTGTGATTTGCTTACGTAAATCTTCTGCATATACCCAGTTAATTTCAGGGAATGCTTCCACTAAATAATTTAATTTGCCTTTTTCCAAGAAAATACGAGAAGTAATAATTGTTTTAACCTCAGCCGCTGTAAT
>NZ_MVDO01000097.1 GCF_002006755.1 Wohlfahrtiimonas larvae
AGTTAATAAAGAACGATTAGTATGCACAACACCTTTTGGCTTACCTTCTGAACCCGATGTAAACAACACAACAGCCTCATCATCAGGGTTAGGTTTAGGTAAATATTTTTTAGGCATGAACTTAGCTTTCAATACCCATAACTTATCTTCATTTGTGATTTGCTTACGTAAATCTTCTGCATATACCCAGTTAATTTCAGGGAATGCTTCCACTAAATAATTTAATTTGCCTTTTTCCAAGAAAATACGAGAAGTAATAATTGTTTTAACCTCAGCCGCTGTAATCGCAGCACCCATACCATCCACACCCGCTGTATAATTCAATAATGCCGAAACACGTTTCGTTAAATTCAATGCCAAAACAGTTGCCATTGAACCAATCGCATTCGGTAGCAATACGCCCACTCGTTCGTTTTCTGTTGTGAAACGTGTAATAATTCTACTGATACCTAAAATTTTTGTGATGAATTGATCATAAGTTTCCGGTTTACGTTGAATATCTTCAATACAATATGCATCACCACCAAATCTTTGCTTCGCCAATAAAACTGAATCAAATAAAGATGTTGGTTCAAAAATATTGACACGCATATCCATCATCAAATCATGTGTATATTTTGCTAAATATTGACGACGCTGCTTACCAAATAAATCATTCGGAATGTTAATATTTAATGGTGCCCTCATCGTAATTTTAATCGGAGTAAATAAGCGTTGCTTCACTAAGCATTTCAATCTGCTGAAATAAGTATATTCAGCACCTTCCAAAATTACAGGAATCAAAGGAACTTTTGCCTTATGAGCGACAAAAGCGGCACCTTCATAAATCTTCATAAAGCTACCTGTTAAAGTAATGCGCCCTTCTGGAAAAATCACAATTGTGCGGCCTTTTGTCACTTCTTTAGTAAGCATTTTAATAGCCATAGGATGCAAAGGATCTACTGTCACATGGTCAATCAATTTTAAAAAAGGTTTAAAGTACCAACGATTAGCAATATCTGTATTCACGACAAACACTGGCTTTTGTGGCAAAAATACACCTAACAACAGGCCATCTAAGAATGACTGATGATTACACACAATCACTCCATGCGTGATGGATGCTTGCTGATCTAACTTTGTTTCTACCTGAAAGAAAAAATTTAACAAAACTCTAAAGATTGCTCTCATGATTTAGCACCACTATTTCTATTAATGAACACTGTTTAGTTTATAGAAAATTTTCAATTAATCAATGTTTATTTAAAACTGAAATCAAAAAAATTCCAACACAAAACATACTTTAAATATTTTACTTATGATCCGCATTAGAAAATTTAATAAAATAAACCAATCCTTGATTATCATTATCTTTTTGAGTTGCGTATAATTCTGCGATAACGCATATTTAAATAAGGGTTTTGAATGTCATCCAGCACTATATCTTTGATTGTCGCCATTGCTCAAAATGGTACGATTGGTATTAATAATTCACTGCCTTGGCATTTACCTGATGATTTAGCCTTTTTCAAAAAAAGCACAATCAATAAACCAATTATTATGGGTCGAAAGACATATGAATCACTAGGGCGGCCGTTACCTAAACGTGACAATATTGTGATTAGTCGTAATCCAGCACCTCAAGACTTACCAGAGAATGTTTTCTATTTTAATACATTAGAAGCAGCCATTTTGGCATACCAAAATACTCCTGAGGTTATGATTATTGGTGGTGCACAGCTCTATTGTTCGGCTTTGCCCTATATGAATAGGCTTTATCTTACCATTGTAGAAAGTGAAGTTGAAGGTGATACTTTTTTACCCGAAGTATTAGCTTTACCATTTAATGATGCAATCAATTTATATACTGAAAATCATCCCAAAGATGAAAAACATAGCTATCCATTCAGATTTGAAATTTGGGAGTTCCCATCAAAAACTTGATAAAAATCGATATTTACAAACGTTTACTTCCTGCTAATACTGCAAAATTTGGCAATTTCGTTATAATTATGCATTCCATTTTATATTGAGTGAATTATGGCTGTTTCAACAAAAAAAGTGAGCTGGTATAAAAAATACGCAAGCTATAAATACTATATCCCTTTAGCCAATGCGATTGTTCCCTATTGTTTTTGGAGCAGTTTAATCATCGCAATTGTTGGTATAGCATTGGGTTTAGGCTTTGCACCTGCTGATTACCAACAAGGTAATAGCTTTAGAATTATTTATATTCATGTGCCTGCTGCCATGCTTTCAACATCATTATATATGGCAATGGCTATTACAAGCCTATGTTTTTTAGTTTGGAAAGTTAAATTACTACCATTAGTTGCACGCAGTATGGCAACGATAGGTGCAGTTTTAACATTAATTTCATTAGTAACAGGTGCCGTTTGGGGCGCACCGACTTGGGGCACTTGGTGGGTCTGGGATATTCGTTTAACCTCTCAACTATTATTATTATTCTTTTATATTGGTTATATTGCCTTTGATCATGCCATTGAAGATCGTCAAACTGCTGACATTTTCACATCTATTTTAGCAGTCATTGGTATTGCCATTGCACTACTTGTTAAACTTTCAGTGTACTTTTTCAATTCTCTTCACCAAAAGAGCACACTTTTTGCATCCGGCGGGCCGAAAATTCCGATGGATATGTTGTTACCATTGATTTTAATGATCGTTGCTTATTCACTATTTACCACAGGTTATATTCTTAAAAAGAGTGTAAACCTGATTAATCGTGACAGAGTGATGAAACATTATCTGAATCAATAATTATATAGTGGGGGCGCTATGACGTTTGCATTTGGGAGCTTTGCAGAATTTCTGCATATGGGAAAACATGGTCTTTATGTTTGGTTGAGTTACGGATTTTTCCTAATCTGTTTACTTAGTCTAATTATTCCACTTTTCAGTGAGAGTAAAAAGTTACAACAAATTATGAAGCAAGAAGGAATTGAATAATGACACCAAAACAAAAACAGCGCGCCATCATCGTTGTTGCATTAGTCGTAATTACACTTGCAGCAATTGGACTGCTCATTTATGCATCAAGAAGTGAATTAAACTATTACTATTCACCCATTGAAGTGAAAGAAGGCAAAGCACCACTTGAACGCTCAATCCGTATTGGTGGATTAGTTGCACCAGGTTCTATTGTTAAAAGTACTGAAACCATAGATATCGCATTTGACATCATGGATGGCAAAGACCGTGTGCGAGTCACATATGATAAAATGCTGCCTGATCTATTCCGTGAAGGACAAGGCGTTATCGCAACAGGTATTTTAACAGACCTCAATAATTTCACTGCAACAGAGATTTTGGCAAAACATGATGAAACATATATGCCACCTGAAGTGAAAGAATCCTTAGAAAAATCTGGCATCGTGATTGATGAAAACTCCAGACATCCTGGCTCACAACCTTAAGGAGCCCACATGTTACCATTTGGCGAATTAGCACTTTATATTGCATTA
>NZ_MVDO01000098.1 GCF_002006755.1 Wohlfahrtiimonas larvae
ATTTTGGCAAAACATGATGAAACATATATGCCACCTGAAGTGAAAGAATCCTTAGAAAAATCTGGCATCGTGATTGATGAAAACTCCAGACATCCTGGCTCACAACCTTAAGGAGCCCACATGTTACCATTTGGCGAATTAGCACTTTATATTGCATTAGCAGCATCTTTATTACTGCTGTTCCTACCCATAGTAGGATTAACCACTCACAATATTCAATTGATGCGTACAGCAAAACCACTGACAGCTTGGGTTTTCTTTATGCTTTTAGTATCTTTCTTATGTTTAGGTTATGCCTTTTACATCAATGATTTCAGTTATGCTTATGTATTCAAAAACTCCAATACTCAGCTTCCTGCAATTTTCAGATTTACAGCAATCTGGGGCAGCCATGAAGGATCTGTATTACTTTGGGTTGTGACATTATCATTGTGGATGTATGTTTCTCTATTCTTTATGCGTAAATTGCCCATTGAATTAACAGCCACAACACTTGCAATTTTAGGCGCAATTTCTGCGGCATTCATTGCATTCGTTCTTTTTACATCCAATCCATTTGATCGTATGTTGGATAATCTTGCGTTTGATGGCCGTGACTTAAATCCATTATTACAAGACGTTGGCTTAATCATTCACCCACCATTATTGTATATGGGTTATGTTGGTTTTGCGATTCCTTATGCGTTTGTTTGTGCGATCTTAATCAATGGTTATATTGATCGTACAACAGTTCGTTGGTTACGCCCTTGGGTCTTAGCCGCATGGGGATTCTTAACTTTAGGAATTGCTGTTGGTAGTTGGTGGGCTTATTATGAACTAGGTTGGGGAGGCTGGTGGTTCTGGGATCCAGTTGAGAACTCATCTTTGATTCCTTGGATTTTATCTACAGCTTTACTTCATTCATTGATCACGACAGAAAAACGTCAAGTATTCTCTGTTTGGTCAGTGTTAATGGCAATTTTATGTTTCTGTTTAAGTGTATTGGGCACATTCTTAGTACGCTCAGGTGTTTTAACATCTGTTCACTCATTTGCAGCTGACCCTCGCCGTGGCGCAATCATCTTGATGATTCTTGCGATGGTTGTAATATTTGGTATCGCATTATTGCTATTCCGCTCTGGTCGTATTCGCCAGCAATCTGCTGTCACTTTAATTTCTAAAGAAACAGGCATTTTATTGAACAATATATTCTTATCTGTTGTCTGCTTCATTGTTGTTTTAGGTACATTATATCCGCTGATCATAGATATGTTAGCCATTGGTAAAATTTCAGTTGGCCCTAACTTCTTTAATAAAACAGTCAACCCTTTAGCAATGTTCTTATTAGTTATTATGGGCATTACACCAATGGTTCGTTTTAAAAAGGATCAGTTAAGCCGAATTAAAAAACCACTCATCATCATGGCAGTGGCTTCGTTAATTATGGGACCATTATCGAATGCTGCTTATGTGATGTATGTCAATAACTTAAGCCATAATAATGAGCCTGCATTACCATTGATCAATCCGATGGTAACTTTAGCACTCATTCTCTGTTATTGGGTTTTCTTTGGTATTTTGGCTGAGATTGCGCTACATAAACCTAAAAATGCAAGCTTCATCAAAGGTTTCTTCTCTCAATCATTATCTCGCATTGCCATGAACTTAGGGCACTTTGGTACAGTTGTCATGATCATTGGTATCACAATGACAAGTTACTACAGCGTTGAAGCTGATCGTTTATTGCGTGTTGGTCAAACTGAAGCTGTTCAAGGCTATGATTTTAAATTGGAAAATCTCCAAGATATTAAAGGACCTAACTACACAGCAACTAAAGGTACATTCTCTGTTAGCTTCCAGGGTGAATTCTTGCGTATGATGTACCCAGAAAAACGTGTTTATGCAGCAAGTGGCATGCCCATCAGTGAAGTTGCATTGCGTGCATCTCTCTTAGATGATCTCTATATTGCATTATCAGAAGAACGCCCAGGTCAGAGTTGGGCAATTCGTCTATATGTTAAACCTTTCATTCGTTGGATTTGGTTAGGTGGCGTCATCATGGCTATTGCAGCTGTGGTTGCAATGTTCAGCTTACGCAAACCTGAACGCTCTGAGAAATAAGGAGTTCATATGAAAAAACCTGTAATTGTTGGTATTACCGTTGCTGCTTTAATGGGAGTTTTTGGCTTCTTCTTCATTACGTTAGGCAATGATCCAAGCAAATTGCCTTCACAATTAGAAGGCAAGCCATTACCTGAATTTAGCGCGAGTAAGCTCTCTGCACCTGGATCTATCGCACAAATTTTAACCAATGAGGACATCAAGGGCCCTGCCCTTGTGAATATATGGGCAACATGGTGTCCAACTTGCCGTGATGAACATGAAACATTGAATGTTTTAAAAACTCAGGGCATCAATATTTATGGTGTAAATTATAAGGATGATCCTAAATTAGCATATGAATGGTTACAAAATCTTGGCAATCCTTACTTATTCAATTTCTTAGATATGAGTGGCGCTGTTGGTATTGAACTCGGCGTTTATGGCGCACCTGAAACATTTTTTGTGGATAAAAATAATGTGATCCAATACCGTCATGTAGGCGCAATCTTACCTGATATTTGGAACAGCAAATTAAAAGCAATCTATGAATCATTGGATGCTAAAGGAGCTCAACCATAATGAAAAAGTTATTAATGCTCGCGTTATTCTTGGGCACTGTTGCCACAGCAAATGTAAATATTTATCCATTTGAAAGCACTGTTAATGAAAAACGTTTCAATTCACTCATTACAGACTTACGTTGTCCAAAATGTCAAAATCAAAACCTCGCTGATTCAGATGCACCATTAGCCAAAGATTTGAAAGATCGTGTCTATGATATGATCAACGATGGCAGAAGCGATAGCGAAATTCTAACATTCATGGTGGATCGTTATGGTGATTTTGTCTTATATACGCCACCCGTTAAACCTATCACATGGTTTTTATGGTTTGGTCCTGCCATTATTTTAATAGGCGTGCTCATCATCATTTTTACGCGCCGTCGTAAACCTGCCGTTGAAACTGTCCAACCTTTATCACAATCAGAAGCAGAGCAATTGGCTGAGCTGTTAAATAAAAAGGATACTCATCAATGATTTTCGCATCTTTTCTCCTTTTCGCGTTGACAATATTGGCAATCTTTTATCCGTTAACTCGTTCAAAATCAGCACAGCAAGAAGTTACCTTACAAGATATTTATCAAAAAAATTATCTTGCGACAGAAAAACGCTTATCTGCTGAATTAGCTAATGGACAACTCACACAAGCAGAATATGACATTCAAAATGCAGAAGCTGCACGTGATCTATTAAAAATCAGCCAAAAAAATGGTAAAAACTTATCTCAACCAGCTCGTTTATTGGTTGTCCTTATTACCTTACTCTTTCCTTTATTAGCCATTGGTGGCTTTTGGGCATACTCTTATACACCAGAAACACGCACATTTGATACAGAACGTGCACGCCTAATCAATGAGTTCACAGAATGGCGTGAAGTAATTCCAACCTCTGAATTGGACTCATTGAATGGTATTTTAGCGATTGAGCCTCAACCTCGTGATCCAGAAATTTTTAATCAATTAAAATATGGTTTTCCTGCTCTGTTTTTTATGAGTGCAAAAGATACACATGACAATATTCCAACATTAAAATTATTGGGTAAATTGTTATATGATGTGAAATGGCTTAGTGCATCTCACGAAGTTTATACTCGTGTTTTATCTTTATCACCAACTGATTTCATTGCCAATGCAATGATCATTGATATTGAAATGCAAAGCTCTAATAATAAGATTACACCTACCATTCAAGCAAAAATGGACCGTTTCTTTGCATTGTATCCTGCAGAAACTTCTATGCGTGTGATGTATGCCCAAGCCTTGTATGACAATCAAATGATTGAAAAATCTGTCGAACAATGGCGTATTTTGCGTGAACTCTTTGCTCAAAATAGAGACCCATCACGTCAAGAGCAAGTGCAACAAACATTGCAAGCAATTGATATGATTATCACTTCTGTCACTCAGCAGGCAATGGAAACAACACAAGTACGCAACTATGTGATAAATTTACAAACATTTGCAGACTTAGATTGGGATAAATTATCAACACCATCCATCTTAACGCTTTATATGATTGATCAAGAAGATAATACTTCTGTGGCTTATAAAGAAATATTGATTACCCCAGATACACAATTACCAACAGAATTAGCATTGAATGACTTTAATCGCTTTGATGATGTCAAAAATCCTATTCGCAGCTTTGAACATTTAGCTGTGTTTGCGGAAATTACTAATATTGTGAATGGTGAATCTGTGTATGTCACAGATCTATCGCAATTGGCAAAAGGTGCTTATGAAAGTGCTGTTATGTTTGAAGTTAATTCAAAAAACCGTAAACGCTCTGAACCAATGCAAAAAACTGTTGATTTAGTCAATGCACAAAAAGATCAACGCTTCCTTATACAAGTTAATGCGCCTAATGTGGACTTAAGCACATTACCTGAAGAAGCAACATTAAATCTATTCATCTCTCCAGCAGGTTCTCGCATGCCATTGGCTGCTAAGAAAATTCCTTCAGCAAAAAACTTAACTTTTCCGTTAACCATTGCAGTAACTGATGCTAATAAATTAATGGAAGGTACACCAAGCTTATTTACTATGGAAAACCTTGAAATTGGCGGTCGCTTGAGCATGGGCAGCGATGTTGTAGGCAAAGCAGGTGATATTGAAAGTACTAAACAGATGATCTCGCCTAGCAAAGTTAATATCATTACATTAGATCAAATTCGTGAAGAATCCAAAGCTTCACCTATGGTGCAATAATAATGGCATTTTCTGAGTTCAGATTAACCATTGAAGATGTCAGTGCTACACGTAATTACCGTAAGGTATTTACCCCTGTTTCACTGACATTACAAAATGGTATGAGCCTTTATATTGAAGGTGAAAATGGCGCAGGCAAGACAACTTTCCTGCGTGTTGTTGCTGGCTTAAACAATATTTATTTGGGCAATATTCTCTATAACGATGTTGATCGTAAAGAGCTTGCTCATACTTATCACCACAATATTCTCTATGTCGGGCATGCACTTGGTTTAAAAGAAGATCTCACAGCCTTTGAAAATATTCATGCGATGCTCAAAATTCAAAATGTGCAACGTACAAACGAAGAGATTCGATCAGTGTTTGAAATGCTTTCTATTCCAACACAAGATCGTGCCATTCGTTTTTTGTCCGCAGGGCAAAGACGTAGGGTTGCACTATCCAGATTATGGCTAGAACCCAAAACTATTTGGATTCTCGATGAACCATTCACTGCGTTAGACAAACGCTCTATTGAGATTTTAGAAACAGCCATTACAGAACATTACCAAAAAAATGGTACAGTTATCTTCACTTCACATCAAACACCCTCAGAAGGTGTGTATAATCATCACCATATTATTGAAAGCTACAGGAAAGAATGAGTGTATTCACTGCGATCATTCAACGTGATCTACAATTAGGCATGCGCCAACGCACAGAGTTACTGACTCCTATGATCTTTTTCTTGATCGTTGTGAGTCTATTTCCACTCGGATTAGGGTTGGATAATGAAAAAGTCATGCGTGATGTTTCACCTGCCATTTTATGGATTGGTGCTCTATTATCGAATATGTTGATCATGGATCGTTTATTTAAAAGTGATTATGATGATGGCTCATTAGAACAATTAATGCTGTCAGGATCACCATTAGTTATCGTTGTATTCGCCAAGATCATTGCACATTGGTGTTTAACAGCCGTACCACTCATTATTGTTTCACCAATTTTAGGCTTAATGCTCTATTTTTCTGTGCCACAAGCACTAGAAACCACATTTCTTTTACTCATTGGCACGCCTATTTTAAGTTGTATTGGTGCCATTTGTACTGCTTTAACACTACAATTAAAACGTGCAGGCTTATTATTGAGTATCATTGCACTACCATTATTCTTACCCGTACTAATTTTTGGCGTACAGGCAACATTACGTATTGTTGAAGGCCATTCTGTGATCGGTTTCTATGCCGTATTCGCAGCCTTGGACTTAATTTCGCTTGCTGTCGCCCCTCTGATTACAGCTTTTGCACTGCGCATCAGCCTTCATTAAATTTTCTTGAGTTTTACATGACAAAACAAACATTCCCTTCCACAACCATGGAATATTCCGAGCAATTACCACCATTGGTACATTCATGGATTTTAACCATTATTTTGGATTTAGGTGGCCATCGTGAATTTATCCATAAAGATTTTTTTAGCGATGATCAATTAGCAACTGCCCTTTCATTGGATAAATGGATCAACCATAAACCCCCATTGAATCGGGCAGATATTTTAAACTCATTACGCGAACAGCAAGAAATACTTTTAAGTGCTCCTGATTTACTCACAGCAGCATACAACGAAGATCTTCGTCATAATCTAGATAATCTTAAAACTTTAATTGATTTATCTGATGTGGAATGCGCTTTATTAGAGTTCACATTGATCACTTACAATGAAACATTGCTGAACAATGCTTTGGATTTATTAGGTGCCATCAGCTCAGATCAAATGCATCGTTTCTTATCTATTTTATTACAAAAAACGCCCCAAGATATTCGCACAGCATTTGCATCGGATGGTACATTAGCACGCACAGGTTTAGTTCGTGTGCATCATGGCCCTTCTCTATTCTTCCGCGGCAAAGTGGATTTGTTATCCCGCAACTTTATTGAAGCAATGTTTTCACATGAAACAACGCCATACAATATATTGAAAGATGTGGTTTCTAAATCTAAGCCAACAAAGTTAACTTTAGATAATTTCGGTTACTTAAAAACTGAATTATCTGTATTAGTGCCATATTTACAACATGCTTTAGATCATAACCAAAAAGG
>NZ_MVDO01000099.1 GCF_002006755.1 Wohlfahrtiimonas larvae
CCGCAACTTTATTGAAGCAATGTTTTCACATGAAACAACGCCATACAATATATTGAAAGATGTGGTTTCTAAATCTAAGCCAACAAAGTTAACTTTAGATAATTTCGGTTACTTAAAAACTGAATTATCTGTATTAGTGCCATATTTACAACATGCTTTAGATCATAACCAAAAAGGCGTGAATATTCTTGTATACGGTGAACCTGGCACAGGGAAAACAGAACTCGCGCGCGTTTTGGTGGATCATTTTAAAGTTTCTGCTTATGAAGTAGTTTCTGAATCCATTCAAGGTGAAGGCGTTGAAAAAGGCGAACAGCGCTTATATGCTTATTTGGCTGCGCAAAACTTCTTCTGCAACCAAAAATCTATGATCATTTTTGATGAAATCGAAGATGTATTCTTTGATGCTTCCTCAGAAGGTTTACCAAACTTCTCGAAAGCTTGGTTCAACCATATTTTAGAAACCAACAAAATCCCAACCATTTGGATATGTAACGATACTTACGACATTGATCCTGCGATCGTGCGTCGTTTCGACTTCACATTCCATTTAGCACCACCACCAAAATCAGAACGTAAAGCAATGCTAGAATCAGCATTGAAAGGCTCACTCAGCCCAAATACATTGAATGCTTTGGCATTATCGAAAGATTTAGTGCCTGCAATCATTGATCGCACTGCAAAAGTTCTCAATACCATCGAGAAATCATTGGATGTGAGTTACGATGAAGCAGCTGCTGCCATCATCAATGGCACTTTGAAAGCACAAGGCAATGATGAAATTCGCATCGCAAAAATTGGCGGATTGAGTGAGATTTATAACCCTGCATTCACAAATACTGATAACAATTTGGCGCTATTGGCTGAGCGTTTAAAAGTATTTAATGAAGCGCGCATCTGTTTATATGGCGCTTCAGGCACTGGTAAATCAGCATTTGCACATTACTTATCGGATTATCTCAACAAGCCTTTGCTCATCAAAAAAGTATCAGATTTGATGGATAAATATGTGGGCGAAACTGAGAAACAAATCGCCGCTGCATTCCATGAAGCCAATACAACAGGCGCAATCTTGTTGATGGATGAAGTGGATAGCTTCTTACGTGATCGCCGCCATGCTCAACAGAATTATGAAGTCACAATGGTGAACGAAATGCTGACGCAAATGGAAGAGTTTTCAGGCATTTTCATCGCAACCACAAACTTAATGGATCATTTGGATCAAGCAATGCTCCGCCGTTTTGACTTTAAAGTGAAGTTTAATTACTTAACAGCTGAACAAGCTTGGTTGCTCTTCAATGAACAATGCCGTTATTTGGGCTTTAAAGAGATTGATCCTGCATTGGAAGAGAGTTTTAAGAAACTCACAAGCCTAGCACCGGGTGACTTTGCAATTTCTGCCCGCCAAGCAAAATTGGGCGTGATCACAAAACCTGAAGAGATCATCGCACAGCTTGTTAAGGAAAACGATTTGAAACAAGCCAAAGGCACCACGATTGGGTTTGTGGTGAGTAAGTAATTAACCATAGAAAAGCCCTCAACGAGGGCTTTTTAGTTATTCTTCCATTAAATACTCGAAAATTTTAGGATCACCAAAATCCACAAATATTTCTCGCAACTCATCTAAACCAAATGTTTCTAAGCCTTTATTCCATATTTCCAATGGAATCAATGCAAAAACCAAATCTGAGCCTATTCCTGTAGGCACAAACTGTTTCAACACTAAACCTAATTCAAGTAATAAGTTAGATAGAGCTGTAATGCCCTCATAGTAGAATGCCTCTTCTTCATCATCCTCAAAACCTGACTCATAACATTGTAGTTGTTTACCCTGATAATTAATCATAAATGGTGTACCAGCATCTAAAGTTGCCCAATCAATTGTATCTTCATCGATTAGCTCTTCCACTTCTAATGCTTCAGGAAAACCTTCACTGAAGGCACCTGTTAACGTACAACCACCATCTACACTAAATGTGAAGTCATTCTCATAATCTTCAATTTTTTGATCACGTTCATCTTCAGACTCAAATTCTAGAAACAAGCTCTCAAAATCTTCCCAAGTTGGGCATACATCTAACTTCTTCATTATAAAACTCCTTTTTTATCATTGAGTTATGATAACAAAGTTTCTCACAAATGACTTTGATTTAAGCCGTCATTTTGCTAAGGAAATCCTGCATTCGGTTTGCATTATATTTCACAAGGTTGCCTTGGTTTTTGATGTGTACAACATCCAAAAATTCCATGCGGTTAATCACATGGCTCACTAAATGTTCGCGTGCTCTGTCCGTCATATCGCGGGCTTTAAGCTGTGCACGAATCGAATTCCGTAAGCCTTCCACTTTTGCAGGACGTGAATTATCTTCTATTTTAGAAAGCATTTTGCACATTTTAATGAGCAAAGAATCAAACTGTAATTCTTTATCACTCCTTGTTGTACCTACGCGCTTAGCTTTTTTATTAGGCGCACGATTCACTAAATTAATGATCGCATCGAAATCTTTATCATTAGAATAAATTTCAAAGCGATCATATTGCTCAAAGTAACAGCCGAGCATAAAAGTAATACCAAAGTCCGCAGAATTATTGGCTGTATCGCCCATTTTAATAAGCTCTAAGCGACCTTGCATCACAAAGTTACTCAATGAAGTTAACCAATCTAGGGGAATTTTCACGTTGGTATTAGCATAACAGATCACAACTTTTTGATATTCTTTGAATTCTAGGATAAGTTCAGTGATCTTTGAGGGGCAGTTTTCAATGTCTATGAATAGAATCGATCGCTCTTGCATCGTTGTGCTCCTTTGAAATGAAACTCACCTGATGCTACCAAGCTTTTTTAACAGATTTGTGACAAAAATAATTTTATTTTGAGCATAAAAAAAGCGGCTTGCGCCGCTCAAATAACAACTACCAAAACTTATTATTATCAGTGAAATTAGCTATATACAACTTTTGTTAAATGTCCTTCTCTTTCTAAACGTCTGATCTTCGATGGACCATAAAAAATAATTGCAATCAAAACAATCCCCACATAACCTGCAATTGGGTAGAAATATCCCATCAACTGAATGAAGCCTACAAAGCTGATGCCATAACCAATTCCCAAGATTGCCAAGATTGCAATCCGTGACTTTTGTGTTTCCATTTCAAAATAACGTGAAATAAACACATAGAACATACTCACAGCTGTGCTATAAATCATCGCTAATGCCACCATACTCAATGCTGAGCTTAAATGTGGCGCATATGTATTCATGATCTGTAATGATGGCATTTGTGCCAATGTATCTACGGTTGGTGCAATTGTTTTGATTTGTGCAAACAATGCAAAGTGCCCCATTGCTAAAACGCCACCAATGATCAAACCACCTAAAGCACCACCTAAACGTGCTACTTTTGGGTCTTTCTCTTCACCACCGATGACCAACGACATCCCAACGCCTGCTACTGTCATCATTGTGACGTGATTAATCGCAGCCATCCACCAATTGGGTAATGTATCGGGCAAAGTCGCACCAACGGCAATCACATAATCATTTAACTCAGCAAATGTTTCTGTTTGATTCGATAAACCCTGATAAATCATAATGGATAATAATCCAATTAAGATCGGTGTAATCATACCAATCACTAAAATGATCTTACGCAAACGAAGCATCAATGTCCCGATGACCAACAATGTCATGATCAATGAACCTTGCCAATAAGGCATATTGTATTGCTGATGGAAAAGCGCACCACTGCCTGATAACATGATAATACCAGTACCCAACATCATAATAATGATTAAGATATCCACAAATTTACCAACTTTTTTACCACCCACTAAATAAACTGCTTCTTTATAGTTTTTAGATTGCAAACGCTGACCTAATCCCACAACAAAATAGCCCACAATACCGTACAAAGCAGTTGCAAGTAGCACACCTGTAGTACCATCTAATCCAAATGATGTGTAATAAAAGAATGGCTCCATACCTGAGGCATTGCCTGCACCAACCACTACACTAGCATATGCAAAGCCCACAATTAAAATCTCTAAAATTTTCTTCATTCCTATCCTCCTAATTCAGCCATTTATACTGATATTTTTTTAATTTTTATATGATTAATTTAGAGTGGCAATACAATAAAACCATGTATAATCAATCACTTCAAATTAATTTTATAAATCTTTTTAACTACATTGATTAGATTGATCATCACTTTTTTGCGCTAAAAGTGTCAAAAGATATGAATTCAGAACTTTATGAATTTTTTTCCTAACAAAGATAAATCAAAGATTCATAAGGATTTTATGATTATCATTCCTAAAAAGAATAACTCTGTGCATATAGTTCGCTTGTCTATATTCGTAGTTACATTGTAGGATCAAGTCATCTTCTACGTAACAAAGGAAAGTTTAAGATGGAAATTTCAACAAAAGTTTTAAATAAATTAGGCATTTCAGATGAAGTATTAAATGGTGGTACACACGAAGTGCATAGCCCATTAGATGGCGCAGTGATCGCAAAACTTAAATTCATTGATGAAGCAGCAACAGACAAAATCATTGATGATGCACATGATGCCTTTTTAGAATGGCGTACCGTACCTGCACCAATTCGTGGTGAATTGGTTCGTGTATTGGGCGAAGTATTGCGCGAGCACAAGGAAGATCTCGCAGCAGTCATCACTTTAGAAGCAGGTAAAATTCAATCAGAAGCATTGGGCGAAGTTCAAGAAATGATTGATATCTGTGACTTTGCTGTGGGTTTATCGCGCCAATTGTACGGTTTGACAATCGCATCAGAGCGCCCTGGTCACCACATGCGTGAAACATGGCATCCTTTAGGTGTTGTGGGCGTAATCACAGCATTTAACTTCCCAATGGCTGTTTGGTCTTGGAACTCTGCATTAGCATTGATCTGTGGTAACCCAGTTGTTTGGAAACCATCAGAAAAAACACCTTTAACAGCTTTGGCATGCCAAGCAGTATTTGAAAAAGCGGTGGCTCGTTTTGGTTCAGCACCGAAAAACTTATCACAATTAGTGATGGGTGCACGTAACTGCGGTAACGCGATCGTTGAGAACCATAAAGTAGCATTAGTGAGCGCAACAGGTAGTACTCGCATGGGGCGTGAAATTGGTCCTAAAGTTGCAGCACGCTTTGGTCGCTCTATCTTAGAATTAGGTGGCAACAACGCAATGATCTTGACTGAATCAGCCGATTTAGAATTAGCAGTTCGCGCAATTCTGTTCAGTGCTGTGGGTACAGCGGGTCAACGTTGTACAACGCTTCGCCGCTTGATCATTCACAAATCAGTGAAAGCACAAGTATTAGAGCGTTTAAAAGCATCTTACAATACTATTCCTGTTGGTTCTCCACGCGATACAAATAACTTAGTTGGACCACTGATCGATAAAGGTTCATTTGATGAGATGCAATCAGCATTAGCAAGAGCAAAAGCTTCTGGCGGTGTTGTTCATGGTGGCGAGCGTGTATTAGCTGATGAAATGCCAAATGCATACTATGTAAAACCTGCAATTGTTGAAATGCCTGAGCAAAACGAAGTGGTGGAAACAGAAACATTCGCACCAATCCTTTATGTGATGGAATATGAAAACTTTGCAGACGCAATGGCGATGAACAACAATGTACCACAAGGCTTATCATCATGTATCTTTACAAACGATGTGAGAGAAGCTGAATTCTTCCAATCTGCGGCAGGTAGTGATTGCGGTATCGCAAACGTGAATATCGGTACAAGCGGTGCGGAGATCGGTGGTGCATTTGGCGGTGAAAAAGAAACTGGTGGTGGCCGTGAATCTGGCTCTGATTCTTGGAAAGGCTACATGCGTCGCCAAACCAACACGATCAACTACTCACGTGAATTACCACTCGCACAAGGCGTAAAATTCGATTAAGGTAATACTTAATCTAATCAGAGAAGAGACGGCCTCCCCGCGTGTCTCTTCTCTGCCCTAAATATCTACACTAAAGAGCTATATCAATAGCCGAATAATTAAAAACTACCGAGGAAATCATGGGATGATTCAAACACCCATTAGGAGGAGAGAATGCAAATCTCTATTAATCAACTACAGGAGCTTGTCGAGAAAATTTTAGATAGCCGAGGTTTTTCCAAACCCCAACGCGATGCTATTACTCAAAACCTAATCACAGCACAAGTTTCGGAATGTCATTCCCACGGTGTATGGCGTTTATTAGAACTCATCAAAAATCTTGATAAAGGGATGTTGAATCCAACTGCAATCCCTCAAGTCACACACAATAAAGGTGCAGTGATCCGTGTAGATTGTCAAATGACAGCGGCACAATACGGTCATCAAATAGGCTTACCATTATTGATTGAACGCGCAAAAGAATTTGGCATTGCCTTATTAGCAGTGAATCATTGCATTCACTTTTCTGCACTTTGGGTAGAGCTAGAAGCGCTAGCTAAGCATAACTTGGTGGGCTTAGCCATGACAACAAGCCACGCTTGGGTTGCACCACATGGTGGCACAATGCCATTACTTGGCACTAATCCATTTGCATTTGCATGGCCACGCACTAATCCTGATCGTCCTTATATTTTTGATTTTGCGACAAGTGCAACTGCGCGTGGTGAAATCCAACTACATGCACGTAATCAGACACAACTACCTAATGATGTTGCGATTGATGCCAATGGCAAGCCAACAAATGATCCTAATGAAGCATTGAAAGGTGCGATGCTCGCTTTTGGTGGACATAAAGGCACAGCCATTTCCACAATGATCGAATTAATGGCTGGCCCATTGATTAATGATTTGACAAGCCAAGAATCTCAACAAGCAGCCAAAGATGGCGCAGCGTTACCTTATGGTGGTGAAATCATCATTGCGATTGATCCTGAAATCATTTTAGGAACAGACAGACAAAGTGCCACACAACGCGCAGAAGATTATCTCAATCAATTCAGCCAAGCTGATGTTCGTTTGCCTTCAGAGCGACGTTTTGATGCACGTGATCGAAACCGACAGAGAGGCACTATCGACCTAGATGACACATTGATTGACAATCTCAAAACATTGATTAGGAATTAAAAAATGACAACTTCTCAACACTCATTTAAATATGAAAACTTATGGCACACATTAGTTGAAGACAAAGTCTCTTTTGGATCGTTACAAAATAATGAAGTAGCAGATGTGTGCATCATTGGCGCTGGTTTTACAGGATTATCCGCAGCAATTCATTTGGCTGAACATGGTAAATCTGTCGTATTACTAGAAGCACAACACATTGCTTATGGTGGCAGTGGTCGTAATGTTGGCTTAGTGAATGCAGGGACTTGGAACAAACCTGATTTCATGGTGGATATTCTTGGCAAAGAGATGGGTGAAAATTTGGTAGCTGCATTAGGTGATGCACCAAAGTTAGTATTCTCCATCATTAATAAATATGGCATAGATGCACAACAACAAGAAGTAGGCACGTTGCATATGGCTCACAGCGAAAAAGGCGTACCAGAATTGCAAGATCGCTATGAACAATTAACTCGCCGTGGTGCACCTGTGGAATTATTAACAGGCGCTCGCATGGAAGAATATTCTGGTAGTCAAAAAATTCCTGCAGCATTGTTAGATCATCGTGCCGGCACAGTGAATCCTTTTGCTTATGCAACAGGTTTAGCCAAAACTGCTGATAAATTAGGTGTCAAAATCTTTGAAAACTCACCTGTTGCATCTGTCAATTGTGAAAAACCTGGTGAATGGGTGGTGACAGCACTCGATCATTCTGTGCGTGCAGAAAAAGTCATCATTGCAACCAATGCATATGCAGAAGGTGAGTTATCAGAATATCGTAAATCAGTTTACAGCGGTTATTATTATCAAGTGGCTTCTGAACCTATGGGTGACGCTGGCGCGACTGTTTTACCCTATAAACAAGGCTCTTGGGATACGCGTTTAGTCTTAAGTAGTATTCGCTTGGATAAAGAAGGTCGTTTAATTCTTGGTAGCATGGGGCGTGCGATCAATAAACCTGATTGGTATCTCAAAACCTGGGCAGATCGTATTCAGCAACATTACTTCCCACAATTGGGTACTAAAATGAATTGGCAATATAGTTGGTGCGGACGTATAGGCTTTACAGATAATCATACGCCAAAAGTTTTTGAACCTGCACCCGGCTTAATTGCAGCCATTGGCTATAACGGCCGTGGAATCACGACAGGTACATTGATTGGTAAGTTATTTGCAGATCATCTAACAGATCAAGAGATGGCACCGATTCCATTACCCTTTTTCTCTTCTGTGGATCAATCTAAATGCAATTACTCACAGATGAAATCCCTATTCATTGAATCAGGATTTACGATGTACCATTTAGGGCAATGCTTAAAAGTAATTCGTTAAATTAACGTAAAATACTTGAGCTTTAATCTTCTCGCCAATGGCGAGAAGATCAGAAGATATTTATTCTTCAGGTAGATAATCAGGATCTTTACCTAAATAATTTAAAATCCATTCACGTACAATTTTAACTTTGGGTTCTGCTGCATGGCTTTTCAAATACGCCATATAATAAGAGCCAACACCTGTTAAACGATGGGAAGATGCAGGCACTAAACATCCATTTTGTAAATCCGCTTCCACTAAAATTTTTGGTACCAATGCTAATCCACAACCTGTTTTTGCAGCGCTGATGCAAGATGTCCAACGATCAAACAATAATGATCGATAACCATTGGGATAAATTTGACTAAAGCGTTCAAAAAACTGATCCCACGTATTTAGACGAGAACGACACTCAATTAATCTTGTATTAAAATAAATATCAATTTCTGGTTGGTCTTTATTACGTTCTAAAACTTCAGGATTGCACACAGGAATCATCTCTTCATCAAATAGCTCGATGGATTCCATACCATGCCAACCACCATAACCATAAATAAAGGCAACATCTACATCTGCTTCTGCAGGATCATAAGTCAGCATCTGTTCATAAAATGATAATTGCACATCGCCATAATGAGCAGTAAACCCTTTCAACGCTTTCACTAACCATGCAGAACATAATGATGGATGTGAGGCTATCCGGATCACATCTTCAAAAACACCATACGCCAACATTTCTTGTGATGTTTCTTCGATCTTTCGTAAAATTGCATTCACATGGACTAGATATGTACTACCTGCTGGTGATAACTCTAACTTCTGCCGATTGCGCACAAATAACTGAACTTGTAAGCTACTTTCCAATAAAGCTACTTGTTTACTGATGGCACTTTGCGTCAAATTCAATTCTGCGGCAGCTAGAGTAAAGCTTAAATGCTTTGCCGAAACTTGGAAACAACGCATAGTATGCGTTGTGGGTAAATACAAACGACTCATCTTCTCCATTCCCTTTTTCCATTACTGGATATTTTTAATCCGCCGATTAACTTAATATCATTTTAAATTAATCTTTATTTAATCTTATTAAAAATAGACATTATGTAGTCAAAAAGCAATGGTAAAAATAAGATTTATTTATACAACAATCATCTTTTCTATATGGTTTATTATATGCTAAAGCCTACAGAATATTTGCAATACAAAAAAGATACCTATATGATTAGTAAATAATTTAAAATAACAAGTTTAAACATGATTATAAGCAATATTCCCACTGGCAAACAAAAGTAAATTTTTGTAAAATTACAAGCATGGCTGTATATAGATTGAATTTATCAAATAATTTAGGAATAAAATTATGAGTAAAGCAGATTTATACATCATGAGTTGCGGCTGGATAAAAATCCCAGCACAGGCACTTATCAGAGACCGCTCGAGCGATGAAATAATTGTAGTACCTGTTCCTGTCTATCTTATTAAACATCCCAAAGGCAATGTTCTTATCGATACGGGTTTAAGCTCAGAATTTATACAAACAAGTGGCACGACTCAAAATGACTTTGGCCTTGAAATTCAATTAAACAAAGATGAATATATTATCAATCAGTTAAAAAAAGTTGGTTTAGATAAAAGCGACATCAAATATGTTATTAATACCCATCTTCATTGGGATCATTGTGGTGGCAATAAAGATCTGACAGAATCCATTATGATTATTCAATCACCAGAATGGGATTCTGCCAATAATCCTGAATATATTGCAAAAAAATACTATGTGCCACGTTTATTCAATCAGCATCAAAACTTTTCTCTAATTGATGGTGAATATGATTTATATGATGATGGCAGCATCATTCTTGTACCCACTTACGGGCACACTGATGGCCATCAATCAATCAGAGTAAAGGTTGGTGATCGCTACCTACTCCTTACCATTGATACTGCTTATTTACGCGAAGCCTTTGAAAGAAGAATTTTACCTAATATTGCAGTTGATAACGAAGAGACGATACTGCAATCTCTTGATTACCTCAAACAGCAACAAGATGCAGGTGATGTATTATTTTTTGGCCATGATTATCAAGACTTCATCAAAGTTTCTGATGGGTCGCCCAATAAAGTAACTGAAGAGATGTTAGACTTACTAATCTAATCATTCTATTGTTACAAAAATAGGCTGATATTAATCCATTAATATCAGCCTTTCTTGATAAAGAATCTATTACTTATAAATTTTTGTACCTTTTGTGCCTTTCAACGCATCTGCCATTGTTTCTAATTTAGTTACAATGCCAACGCCATGAGGACAAGCTTCGATATAATCCAATAAAGATTCTACTTTTGGCAACATACTACCTGCTGGGAATTGTCCTTCTGCTTTGTATCTTTCTGCATCCGCAACTGATAATTCTGATAGCCATTCTTGATTAGGTTTGCCAAAGTTCACAGCAATTTGCTCAACGCCTGTTGGAATCAAATAGACATCTGCCTGTAAATCTGCTGCTAATAAAGATGAAACACGATCTTTATCAATCACAGCTTCAATACCGCTGACGGTATGATCAGCATTACGCTGAACAGGAATACCACCACCGCCACAAGCGATGACTAACGTATCAGCATCCACTAAGCTTTTAATCACATCCAATTCTACGATGGCTGTTGGTGTTGGCGAAGCGACTACTCTTCTCCAACCACGGCCTGAATCTTCTACAATATTCCAACCTTCTGTGGCAGCTTTTTCTTTTGCAGTTGCTTCATCCATAAAAACACCAACTGGCTTATTGGGTGTTGCAAAAGCTGGATCTGTCGGATCTACTTCAACCTGAGTAATCACAGAAACCACAGGTTTATTAATACCACGACGCTTAAATTCATTACCAATTGCAGATTGTAATAAATATCCAATTTCACCTTGAGTACTTGAGCCATGATGATCCAATGGATATTGTGGTAACTCTTTAGCTGCTGCATCTTGGATTAGATGAATGCCCACATGTGGCCCATTGCCATGGGTCAATACAACACGCCAACCTTCTTCAATTAAATTAACAACATCTACTGCTAATTTATCTGCAACTTTACGCTGAGATTTCATGTCAAGATGATTATTATCTTCAATCAATGCATTACCACCAATTGCTAATACCATTACTGGCACTTTCTTTTGATCATTCATATGTTTTCCTCTCAATAAAGTGTGTCACTATCCGCAGTTTAAAACAGAAAATACAAATAATGTGGCTATTAAAATAATTAAATTAATCCTTATAAATTAATAAAAACAATTATTTACTATTTTCTTAAAACTTGATTATGACTCTTGACATCCTTTATAAGACAATGGAATGCATGCCACAATGATAGCTAAAACTGCAACACCACCAATGTACCAAGCCGCACCCAATGGCGTTTTACTCAATAACCAAATAGTTAATGCTGGCGTGATTGCACTGAAAACAGCATAAGCTAAGTTATATGAGAAAGATAAACCTGAATAGCGGATTTTTGCTGGAAATGCTCGTGTACCAATGATTGGCGTAAGGGCAATTGCACCTGTGAATAAACCCATTACAGCAGCGCCCATATAGATCATTTCTAAACTTGGTTGCGTTGTTAATAATGAATAGAACAAGAATGATGTGATGGCTAAACCGCCCCAAGCGATTAATGAGGTTAAGCGCGTTTTTAAGACATCTTCCAACCACCCGAACAACACACAGCCGATTGTTAGCATCAACGCCATGATAGAACCTGTCACACGCGCATCAATAGATGATAACTGATACATCCCACCTAAGATTTTCACTGGCGTCATCAAGATTGCCACCATAACAGTTGTAGATAATGTCCATGTCATCAATGCAACAATCACACATGCCCATTTATGCTTTTTCATAACTGTCACAACTGGAATTTCTTTCGATAATTCTTTACGCTCAGCCATTTCTTGGAAAATAGGTGTTTCTGATAAATAACGGCGTAAGTAAACAGAAATCACACCAAATAAACCACCCGCAATGAATGGAATTCTCCAAGCATAGTTCAGAATTTCTTCTCTTGTAAAAGTCAGATCGATCAAGATTGAGACTAGGAAACCTAATAAAATACCGCCAGTAATGCCGCTTGTTAATACACCAATGCCTAAACCATAACGATTTTTAGGTGTATGCTCTGCGATGAATACCCAAGCACCTGGCATTTCACCACCAATTGCTGCGCCTTGGAACATACGCATCACAATTAATAATATTGGCGCTAACAAACCTATCGTTTCATACGTTGGCATAATACCAATCACAAAGGTTGGCAATGCCATCATCGCAACACTTAATGTGAACATTTTTTTGCGCCCGAGGATATCCCCAAAGTGCGCCATGATAATTCCACCGATTGGGCGAGCAATATAACCTGCTGCAAAACCACCCCAAGCATAAATATCCCCCCACACTGTACCTTGCAGATTTGCTGGTAGGAATAGAGCTTTTACAACCATTTCAATATATAATGCATAGATGACAAAATCATAAAATTCTAATGTGCCACCTAAAGATGATAAACCTAATGTTTTATAATCTTCTTTATTTAATGCACGCGCTGAGGGGGCGCTCGATACCTCTTGACTCATTGTTGCTGACATAAATATTTTCCTAAACTTATTTTGATCGAATCCCCATCATAGCCACTTATCTTTCTAAAACTCAATCCCTAAAGTAAAATATATTTATATTGCGATAAAAAAGCCATCACTGCATAACAATGATGGCTTCACTCAAGATTATAGTAGGTTAATCTTTAGCATTAGGTTTAACATGCGGTTTAAATTTAAACTGAATCTTCGTATTGACACGCTGTGCGATGATCACA